>NZ_JBQQOC010000015.1:0-79788 GCF_052264515.1 Candidatus Corynebacterium faecigallinarum | reverse complement strand
GATGTTTCGGAACCCTCTGATCTCCGGCCATGGGATCTCAGGATGTGAGGCGGTAACCGACCGAGATAAATGGTTGGCAGCCTCGCCAACCACCTGAAGGTTCCGCTCGACAGCATCCATTGCCATATTCGCCAGATCAGCATCATCACTGGTCAACGAGACGCTGTATCTCTCGCACCGATCGATCGCCCGAAGAATATCGGATATCCCGTCGATATCTCCCCTACTCACAGAGGAACCGCGTCTTTCATCGCAGTAGCGGACACGCCGTCCCGGAGAAGCCCCACAGGAACCACATCGATATCGTCCCGACCGAACAACTCACGGGTCTCTTCCAACAACCCGGATGCCCTCATCAGGAGATTCCCGTCAACGGGATCCATGTCAACGAGAATGTCGATGTCGCTGCCTTCGTGCGCGTCCCCCCTAGCTACCGATCCAAACAGCTTCGGATTCGTCGCCCGATACCTGGCCAACAGCACATCGAACTCGCGACGATGCGTGTCTATGACACTACGCAGGTCGCGGTTCGGGACTGTCGGTGTACTCATGCCACCGATAGTACCGAGGCAACGCCGTGAAATCTCCCCTCGACGACCTACGCGTCCTCGCCCTGCTGCTGGGCCATACGCCAACGGATACCCGCCTCGAGCAGGCCGTCGATGTCACCGTCGAGCACCTTGGAGGGGTCGTTGACCTCGAAGTTGTTCCGCAGGTCCTTGACCATCTGGTACGGGTGCAGCACATAGGAGCGCATCTGGTTGCCCCAGGAGTTCGAACCGTCACCACGCAGCGCATCCATCTCCGCGGCCTCCTCCTGACGCTGGCGCTCCAGCAGCTTCGCCGCCAGAACCCGCATCGCCGAAGCCTTGTTCTGGATCTGCGACTTCTCGTTCTGGCAGGTCACCACAATGCCGGTGGGCTCGTGGGTCAGACGCACCGCCGAGTCGGTGGTGTTCACCGACTGGCCACCGGGGCCGGAGGAACGGTACACGTCCACGCGCACCTCGTTCTCGTCGATGTCGACATGGTCGCTGGTCTCCACCACGGGCAGCACCTCGACCTCGGCGAACGAGGTCTGGCGGCGTCCCTGGTTGTCGAAGGGGCTGATGCGCACCAGGCGGTGGGTGCCCTGTTCCACCGACAGGGTGCCGTACATGTAGTCGCCGCGGACGACGAAGGTCGCGGACTTGATGCCGGCCTCCTCGGCGTAGGAGATGTCGTAGACCTCGACCTTGTGACCGTTCTTCTCCGCCCAGCGGGTGTACATGCGCATCAGCATCTCAGCCCAGTCGGCGGCGTCCACACCACCGGCGGCCGAGCGGATGTTCACCACGGCCTCGCGGGAGTCGTACTCCCCGGAGAGCATGGTGGTGACCTCCAGGGACTCGATGTCGGTCTTCAGCTCGTCGAGCTCGGCGTCGGCCAGTTCCTTCGCCTCGGCCCCCTCTGCGGCGTCCTCGGCACCGGCCTCGTCGGCCATCTCGTACATGACCGGCAGGTCGTCCAGCCGGGAGCGCAGACCCCGGACCTTCTTCAACCGTGCCTGCACGTGGCTCAACTGCGACGTGACCTGCTGGGCGTGCTCGGGGGCGTCCCACAGCGACGGGTCGGCGGCCTGCTCCTCGAGTTCGCGGGATCGCGAATCCAACTCGTCGAGGTCGAGCACCTTCTCGATGGTGGTGAGGGTGGTGTCCAGGTCGTCGATCGCTGAGGTCACATCGGGCTGCATGGTCCCCCACTCTACCTGCCCATGTCCCTCGTACCGTCAACAGTGCCCCACCCGCTGCAGGCCGACGCACTCCGGGGCACAATAGCCGGTATGACTCAGCCGTCTCAGCCGTCCCAGTCGAACCAGCCGATCCCCGAAGAGGCACTCAAAGCCGTCACCAAGACCTTCATCATCTCCCATGAGCGCGACGATGACGCCGCTCTGGCCCAGGCGCTGGTCTACAACGCCGGACGTCTCGCCTGGCGGATGCGTGAGGCCGGTCTGACCACCGAGTTCAAGACCTCGGTCTCCGACGTCGTCACCGCCGCCGACCGGGCGGCGGAGGACTTCATCGCCGAGACCCTGCGCACCCTGCGCCCGGAGGACGGCCTGCTCGGCGAGGAGGGCACCGTCGCCGAGGGGTCGTCCGGACGTACCTGGGTCATCGACCCGGTCGACGGCACCTACAACTTCACCACCGGCTCCGACTACTGGTGCTCCGCCCTGGCCCTGGTCGAGGGCGATCCGGAGGATCCGGACAAGCTGGTCTTCGGTGCGGTGCACCGTCCGGCGATGGGCTACACCTGGTTCGGCGGCGCAGGCATCCCCACCACCCTGGACGGCAATCGGCTGGGCTCCCTGGCGGACCTGCCACCCGCTGAATCCAGCCTCAGTGGCTACCTGCACCCCACCGACATCGCCACCCCGGAGCTCAACAACATCTTCACCAAGGTGGTCAGCCAGTTCGCCACGGTCCGGTTCAAGGGTTCGGCGTCGGTGGACATGGCCACGGTCGCCTCCGGCAACCGCAGCTGCTGGGTCCAGCACAGCGTCCTGCCGTGGGACCTGCTGCCGGGCCGCGCGCTGGTGGAAGGCGTGGGGGGACGCTGCGAGCGGGTCACCGCCGGCGGGCGGACCTGGTCGGTCGCCGGGTCACCGTCCTGCGTCAAGGCGGTCACCGAGCAGCTCAAGGCGGTGTGAGATGTGGTGGCGTGATGCGGTGATCTACCAGGTCTACCCGCGGTCCTTCGCGGATTCGAACGGCGACGGGATCGGCGATCTGCCGGGTATCGCCGCCCACCTGGGCCACCTCGTCGACCTGGGCGTCGACGCGGTGTGGATCTCGCCCTTCTATCCCTCGCCGCAGAACGACGCCGGCTACGACGTCGCCGACTACTGCGGGGTGGACGCTCTGTTCGGTGACCTGGACGACGCCGACACCCTCATCACCGAGGCGCACCGGCTGGGCCTTCGGGTGATCGTGGACCTGGTGCCCAACCACACCAGTGACGCCCACCCGTGGTTCCAGCGGGCACTGGCCGCCGACCCGGGGTCCCCGGAGCGCGACTGGTACATGTTCCAGGACCTGGCGGACTCCGATGTCCCGGCGAACCCGACGATCCTGCCGAACAACTGGGAGTCGAACTTCGGCGGCCCGGCGTGGTCCACCGTCACCACGGCCACCTCAGACGACACAGACGACACAGCCGGCACAGAGGCGACCCAGTGGTACCTGCACCTCTTCGACGCCAGCCAACCCGACCTGAACTGGCAGAACCCGGCGGTCCGGGAGGCTTTCCTCGACGTGCTGCGGTTCTGGCTGGACCGCGGGGTGGACGGCTTCCGCGTGGATGTCGCCCACGGCATGGTCAAGGCCCCGGGGCTGCCGGACGTCGCCGAGGGCTCCCACCAGTCCGATGCGATGGCCGAGGAGGTCACCCCCTACTGGGACCAGGACGGGGTCCACGAGATCTACCGCACCTGGCGTGAGGTGCTCGACAGCTACCCCGGTGAGCGGATCATGGTCGCCGAGGCGTGGGTGCAGCCGGTCGACCGGATCGCCCGGTACGTCCGGCCCGGTGAGCACCACCAGGCGTTCAACTTCTCCTTCCTGGACACCCCCTGGGACGCGGCGAAGCTGCGGGCCACGATTGCCGAGTCCTTCCGGGTGACCTCGCAGGTCGGCGCGCCGACGACGTGGGTGCTGTCGAACCATGACGTGATCCGTCACGCCACCCGCCTGGCGTTGGACCCCTCGGAGTTCGTCACCCAGCTGGCCGGGCCGGTGACGGTACCGGAGCGCAGCCTGGGGCTGCGTCGGGCCCGGGCGGCGACCACGCTGATGCTGGCACTACCGGGCAGCGCCTACCTGTACCAGGGCGAGGAGCTGGGCCTGCCGGAGGTGCTCGACCTGCCGGACGATGCGCGTCAGGACCCGACGTTCGCCCGCACCGACGGGCAGCGTTTGGGACGCGACGGGTGCCGTGTGCCGATCCCGTGGCGGGCCGCCGACGTCACTGGCGTCACCGACGGCTCAGGCACGGTACAGGACGCTGCGGCGGCACCGGCCGCACCGTGGTTGCCGCAGCCGGCCGAGTTCGCTGCCCTCGCCGTCGACCAGCAGCAGGACGACCCGGAGTCCACACTGTCGCTGTACCGGCGGTTGCTGGCGCTACGCCGCGAACTGGGCCTGGGGGCCGGTGAACTCACCATCGTGGACCCGGATTCCGACCCGACCCTCAACAGTGACCTGGTGGTCGTCGACGTCGACTCCGGAGAGCCCCCGCAGACCCGCGTGGTGGCGAACCTCGGCACCGCCGACTGGCCCATTCCTGCTGGTTACAGAATTATCACCACCAGCGATCCGGGCATCTCCGATACCCTGCCCTCCGACTGCGCAGTGTGGCTGACTCGCTTAGTATGACGGTATCGCCGGGAGCCCCTCCCGGGCCGACACTGATCACACCTGGAGCGCCATGTCCGAGAGACTGCCCGTTCACGGAGTGGAGTATGACGACCTCTCACTCCCCGAACCCACACAGAAGGCCTTCCGTTGGTGGCTGCTGCACCACCTGCAGTTCACCGTCGGAAAAGACCCGGACCACGCGTCGAAGACCGACTGGCGCCTGGCACTGACCCACACCATCCGCGACCGCGCGCTGACCCCCTGGTTCGCCTCCACCCGGCGTACCTGGGCCGAGGACCGCAAGCGCGTCCACTACCTGTCGATGGAGTTCCTCATCGGCCGGCTTCTGGAGGACGCCACGATCAACCTCGGCCTGCGCGAGGTCGCCGGCAACGTCCTCGACGACATGGGCCTGAGCTTCGCCGAGCTCACCGACGACGAGCCGGACGCCGCCCTGGGCAACGGTGGTCTGGGCCGACTGGCTGCCTGCTACATGGAGTCCATGGCGACCCTGGGCTGCCCCGCTTTCGGCTACGGGCTGCGTTACGAGCACGGCCTGTTCAAGCAGGGCTTCGACCACGGCCGTCAGATCGAGACCCCGGAGGACTGGCTGGCCACGGAGAGCCCGTGGAACTTCACCCGACCCGAATCGTCCTACGATGTCGGCTTCGGCGGCGAGCTCTCCGACTCCGACGACGACCCGTCGACCCGCATCTGGACGCCGCGGGCCCGGGTGCGCGCCGCCGCGCACGACACCCCGGTCATCGGCTACAACGGCGTCTGGGGCAACACCCTGCGCCTGTGGGCGGCGATCCCCACCGCCGACCTGTTCAACCTGGAGCGGTTCAACCGCGGCGAGTTCGTCGCCGCGTCCAACCACGAGACGCTGGCCCGGTCCCTGTCCCGGGTGCTCTACCCCAACGACTCGACCTCCCAGGGCAAGCAGCTGCGGCTGTCGCAGGAGTACTTCCTGACCTCGGCTTCGGTGCAGGACATTCTGCGCCGCTACCTGACCAACCACTCCGACCTGCGGGACCTGCCGGACTACGTGGCGATCCAGATGAACGACACCCACCCGGCGATCGCCGGGCCGGAGCTGATCCGCCTGCTCGTCGACGAGCACCACATGCCCTTCGACACCGCCTGCGACATCACCACCGCCGTGCTGGGCTACACCAACCACACGCTGCTGCCGGAGGCGCTGGAACGCTGGTCGGTGGAGCTGATGGCCGCCCAGCTGCCGCGACACCTGGAGATCATCGAGCGCCTGGACCGTCGCGAGGTGGAACTGCACGGCCCGCGCCCCGAGGGGCTCAACCTCATCGGCGACGGCCACGTGAAGATGGGTGACCTCGCGTTCGTCACCAGCCACAAGGTCAACGGCGTCTCCGCACTGCACAGTGACCTGGTCAAGCGGGACCTCTTCCCGGAGCTGAACGCCCGCCACCCCGGCCGGATCCTGAACGTCACCAACGGTGTCACCCCGCGCCGCTGGGTGAAGCTGGCGAACCCGCCGCTGGCCGAGCTGATCTCCGACACCGTCGGTGAGGGCTGGGAGACCGACCTGGACCGGCTGCGTGGCCTGGAGGAACATGTCGACGAGCCCGGTTTCCTCGCCGCCTTCGGGGAGGCCAAACTCCACGCCAAGCAGCGCCTGGCGGACTGGCTCGCCGAGCACCACGACATCGAGATCCCGACGGACGCCCTGTACGACGTGCAGATCAAGCGTCAGCACGAGTACAAGCGCCAGCTGCTGAACATCCTGTGGACCATCGCCCACTGGCAACGGATCAAGCGCGACCCGACCAATGGCGGTAAGGGCTGGGTGCCGCGGGTGAAGATCTTCGGCGGTAAGGCGGCGGCGAGCTACCACACCGCCAAGACCATCATCCAGCTGATCAACGATGTCGCCCAGGTGGTCAACAACGATCCGGACACCAAGGACCTGCTGCAGGTGGTCTTCCCACCGAACTACGACGTCTCGATGGCGGAGAAGCTCATCCCCGCCGCCGACCTGTCGGAGCAGATCTCCACCGCCGGCATGGAGGCGTCCGGTACCGGCAACATGAAGTTCGCGCTCAACGGTGCGCTGACCATCGGCACCCTCGACGGGGCGAACGTGGAGATCCGCGAGCACGTCGGCGCGGAGAACTTCTTCCTCTTCGGCATGACCACCGACGAGGTCGCCGAGCGTCGCTCGCAGTTCGGGCACGCCCGTGCCGCGGTGGAGGAGAGCCAGGCGCTTCGGGATGTGCTGCAGGCCATCGCCGAGGGCACGTTCAGCCCTGATGAGCAGTACCGCTTCGGTGGGCTGGTGGACGACATGTGGAACGGCGACTGGTTCCTGGTCGCCTCCGACTTCGACTCCTACGACGCCGCCCAGGCCGAGGTCGACGCCGCCTACGCCGACCCGGCACGCTGGCAGCGCATGGCGGTGCTCAACGTCGCCCGGATGGGCTACTTCAGTTCCGACCGCGCGGTGGCCGAGTACATGGAGAAGATCTGGGACATCCCGTCCGCACTCGCCGACGGCCCCGACGCGTAGAACCTTTCGGGGGCTAACCTCCCCCGCCAGCCACCGCCCCTGCGCGGGTGCGCCTATCGTGGTTCGATAAGGCCACCCCGTCATGGAGGTCAACCGGAAGGAGCCGCTCATGACTACGGATCCACGGGACGCACCGGGAACCCCGGGAACCCCGGACGACCACGATGTCGCGCTGATCACTGCGGGTCGACACCCCGACCCGTTCGCGGTGCTCGGACCCTGCGGGGCCGGGGAACCCGGCGCGTCCAGCGGCACTGTCGGCACTGTCGGCACTGTCGGCACTGGCGGCGCTGTCACCGGCACTGGTGGCACCGCCGCCCCCGGTCCGGGCCACCTGGTGGTCCACCTCCCCGGCGCGCAGCGGGTGGAGGCGGTCAACGACACCGACGCCCACGACCTGGAACGCTACGGCGACACCAGTGTCTTCACCGGCGACCTGCTGCCCTTCTACCGGCTGCGGGTCACCTGGCCCGACGGCACCACCGAGGACCGGGAGGACCCCTACCGCTTCGGCCCGGTGATGGGCAGTCTCGACGAGTACCTCATCGGCGAGGGTTCCCACCACCGGCTGTGGGAGGTGCTGGGCGCCCACCCGACCACCCACGAGGGGGTCGACGGTGTGCACTTCGCCGTCTGGGCCCCCAACGCGTCCCGGGTGTCGGTGGTCGGCGACCACAACAACTGGGACGCTACCGTGCATCCCATGCGTTCCCGCGGTGCGACCGGGGTGTGGGAGATATTCCTGCCCGGGCTCTCCGAGGGTGCGGTCTACAAGTACGACATCCTCGCCGCCGACGGCACCGCGCTGCCGCTGAAGGCCGACCCGCTGGGCACCGGTGCGGAACTGCCCCCGGCCACCGGCTCGGTGGTGCGCGCCACCGGCACCCACGACTGGGCCGATGCCGCGTGGATGGCCGAGCGGGCCGACCCGGACACACCTGGAATCAACGACTACGACCGGCCGGTGAGCATCTACGAGGTCCATCTCGGCTCGTGGCGTCGACACTCCGACGGCACCGTGAAGACCTACCTGGAGCTCGCCATCGAACTGGTCGAATACGTCCGTGACCTGGGCTTCACCCATATCGAGGTCATGCCGGTCACCGAGTACCCCTTCGACGGCTCCTGGGGCTACCAACCGATCGGGATGTACGCCCCCACCGTGCGCTACGGCACCCCGGCGCAGTTCGCCGCCTTCGTCGACGCCGCCCACGCCGCCGGGCTCGGCGTGCTGGCCGACTGGGTGCCCGGCCACTTCCCCACCGACGCCCACGGGCTGCGCCGCTTCGACGGCACCGCCCTCTACGAGCACCTCGACCCCCGCGCCGGTTTCCATCCGGACTGGAACACCCAGATCTTCAACTACGGGCGTCCCGAGGTGCGCAACTACCTGGTCTCCAACGCCCTGTACTGGATGGCGGAGTACCACCTCGACGGCCTGCGCGTCGACGCGGTGGCCTCGATGATCCACCGCAACTACTCGCGGGAGCCCGGCCAGTGGATCCCCAACGAGGACGGCGGTGCGGAGAACTACGAGGCCATCGAGTTCGTCCGGGAGACCACCGCCCAGACCGCCGAGCTCCACCCCGGGGTCACGCTGATCGCCGAGGAGTCGACCACCTTCCCCGCGGTCACCGGCCCACCGTCGGGCAAGGCCGCCGGGCTGGGGTTCGACTACAAGTGGAACCTCGGCTGGATGAACGACTCCCTGACCTACTTCGGCAAGGACCCGGTGTACCGGCGGTACCACCATGACCAGCTGACCTTCGGGTTGACCTACGCTTTCACCGAACGTTTCGTCCTGCCGATCAGCCACGACGAGGTCGTGCACGGCAAGGGCTCCATGTACGGACGCATGCCCGGCAGCCACGCCGACAAGATCGGCAACCTCCGTGCCTTCTACGGCTACATGTGGGGCTACCCGGGCAAAAAGCTGCTGTTCATGGGCTGCGAGTTCGGCCAGCCGGCCGAATGGGACTTCGCCGACGAGTTGGAGTGGGCCGCCCTCGGTGATGCCGGGCACGCCGGGCTGCGCACCCTGGTCCGTGACCTCAACCAGCTCTACCGCGAGCAGCCGGCCCTGCACGTCCGCGACTGCGACCCCGGCGGGTTCCAGTGGCTCACCTTCGACGGGGAGCACGGTTCCACCGAGGGCGACCAGGTCTTCGCCTGGATCCGGCGGGGGCATCCCGGCGACCCGCACGTGGTCGTGGTGCTCAACCTGGCCCCGGTCGAGCGCACCGGCTACCGGGTCGGTTTCCCCGTCCCCGGACGGTGGATCGAGGCGCTGAACACCGACTCCTCGTTCTACAGCGGCGCCAACCGTGGCAACACCGGCGCGATCGAGACCGAGGACGTCCCGCTCGGCAGCCAGGCACAGTCCGCCCTACTCACCCTTCCACCCCTGTCTGCCATCTACTTCGTAGAGGAACACCACCATGACTGAACGTTCTGTCCCCGCACCCCGCCAGACCCCGACCCGCATCGGTGCCGCACCCCGACTCTCCAGCCAGACCATGGCTTTCGTCCTCGCCGGCGGACGCGGTAGCCGCCTGCAGGAACTCACCGACCGCCGGGCGAAACCGGCGGTGCAGTTCGGCGGCAAGACCCGCATCATCGACTTCGCCCTGTCCAACGCCCTGAACTCCGGCATCCGCCGTATCGCGGTGGCCACCCAGTACAAGGCGCACTCGCTGATCCGCCACATGCAGCGTGGCTGGAACTTCCTGCGGGCCGAGCGCAATGAGTTCCTCGACATCCTGCCGGCCAGCCAGCGGGTGGACGAAGGAAAGTGGTACATGGGTACCGCCGATGCGGTGACCCAGAACATCGACATCGTCGACGACTACAACGTCAAGTACGTCATCGTGCTCGCCGGTGACCACGTCTACAAGATGGACTACGAGGTGATGCTGCAGCAGCACGTCGACACCGGGGCGAAGGTCACCGTGGGTTGTCTGACCGTCCCGCGGGAGGAGGCCAGCGGCTTCGGCGTGATGGACGTCGACGACTCCGGCAAGATCGTCGACTTCCTGGAGAAGCCCGCCGACCCGCCCGGCACCCCGGACGACCCGGACCAGTCCCTGGCCTCGATGGGTATCTACGTCTTCGAGTGGAAGTTCCTGCGCGAGCTGCTGCGCGCCGATGCCGTCGACCCCTACTCCCGGCACGACTTCGGCCACGACATCATCCCCGCCCTGGTCAAGGACGGAACAGCCTGCGCCCACCGGTTCAGCGAATCCTGCGTGATGAGCGGACTGGAGTCACGCCCCTACTGGCGTGACGTCGGTACGGTGGACTCCTTCTGGCAGGCCAACATCGACCTCACAGAGTTCATCCCGGCTCTGGACCTCTACGACAACTCCTGGCCGATCTGGACCTACTCGGAGATCGTGCCGCCGGCGAAGTTCATCCACGATGACGCCGAACGTCGGGGCCAGGCCATCCAGTCGATGGTCGCCGGTGGCTGCATCATCAGTGGTTCGGAGGTCTACAACTCCCTGCTGTTCACCAACACCCGGGTGAGGTCCTTCAGCACCCTGGACCACACGGTGGCACTACCGGGGGTGCAGATCGACCGGCGGGCCCGACTGACCAAGTGTGTGCTCGACAGTCAGGTGCACATCCCGGAGGGGCTGGTGGTCGGTGAGGACGCCGAGGAGGACGCCCGCTGGTTCCGCCGCTCCCCCGGCGGCATCACCCTGATCACCCAGCCGATGTTGGACGCCCGGACCCGTGAGCTGGGGCTCTAGGGACTCCGCCGTCCACCGCACCGGCCATCACCGGCCGGCGTCCGCCACCGGCGCCCGCCACACCGCCCGTCCGGCTGTCCACCTGCCCTGAGGAGAAACTGGAGTCACCATGGCTGCCGCCCGTCGCCCCCGCTCAACCCGCCGCGTCCTGTCCGTGGCCTCGGAGTGCGCCCCACTGTTGAAGACCGGTGGGCTCGCCGACGTCGTCGGGGCCCTGCCCGCCGCCCTCGAACCTTTCGGCTACACCAGCCGCGTCCTGATGCCGTGCTATCCCGGGCTCGCCGAGAAGGTCACCGAACTCGCCACCGCCGACGGCGCCCCTGGTAACCGCGGCCGGCTGCGCCGGGTCTGGTACACCGATGACCTCTTCGGCGGACCGGCGACCGTACGGCGGGGGGTGTGCGGCGGGTTGGACGTGATGCTGCTCGACGCCCCGCACCTGTTCGACCGTCCCGGCGGCCCCTACTCCGTCGACGGTCACGACCACCCGGACAACCACGTGCGTTTCGCCGCCCTGTCCTGGGTCGCCGCCCGCATCGCCGTGGAGGGCGCCTCCGACCGATGGCGTCCGGACGTGGTGCACGCCCATGACTGGCAGGCCGGGCTGACACCGTCCTACCTGAAATACGCAGGCTCGGACATCCCCAGTGTGCTGACCATCCACAACATGGCCTTCCAGGGGGTGTTCGGGCCCGACCAACTCGACAGGCTGCGGCTGCCCACCTGGGACTTCCACCCCGATGCGCTGGAGTACCACGGCCTGGTCAGCACCCTGAAGGCCGGGATGGTGCACGCCAGCCACGTCACCACCGTCAGCCCGACCTACGCCGGTGAGCTGACCAGCCCCGACTTCGGCTTCGGCCTGGAGGGAGTCGCCGCCGCCCGCAGCTACCGCGGGGAGATGACCGGCATCCTCAACGGCACCGACACCACGGTGTGGGATCCGGCGACCGACCCCCAGGTCATCCCCTTCGGCCCGGACAGCCCCGGCGGGGTCGGTGGGGCGGGCAAGGCCGCCAACCGTGCCGCCCTGCTGGAGGAGTTCTCCCTCCCGGAGCCGGACGGACCGTTGGCGGTGGTGGTCACCCGACTGTCCTACCAGAAGGGCATCGACCTGCTGATCGACGCGCTGCCCGGTTTCCTCGACGCCGGCGGCGCGGCCATCATCCTGGGCTCCGGCGACCCCGGCTACGAGGACGGCCTGCGTGGGCTCGCCGCCCGCCACCCAGACGCGGTGCGGGTGCACATCGGCTACGACGAGGCACTGAGCCACCGGATGTACGCCGGCGGCGACATCGTGCTCGTCCCGTCCCGTTTCGAGCCCTGCGGGCTGACCCAGATGTACGGGCAGCGCTACGGGACCATCCCCGTCGTCGCCGCCACCGGCGGGCTGCGTGACACCGTCACCGACGCCACCCCGGACGCCCTGGCCGACGGTAGCGCCACCGGAATCAGCTTCGGTGACGCCTCCCTCGGTGGTGTCATCGACGCCGGCGGGCTCAGCTTCGCCCTGGGCCGGGCCGTGGACCTGTACGCCGACACCGTGGCGTGGGAGCGGCTGCGTGATCAGGCGATGCGTAAAGACGTGTCCTGGGACGTGTCCGCGTCGTCCTACGCCGAGCTATTCGGTACGCTGCTGCAATGACTGAAATGCCGGTGACCCACGCCCGTCCCTGGCCGCTGGGGGTCACCCCCACCGGCACCGGGGTCAATGTCGCGGTGTGGGCACCGGATGCCGACCAGGTCGAGTTCTGCGTCTTCAGCGGTGGGCAGGGCACAGACGGGGACGGCGCGGACGGAGCAGACACCGCCGAGCAGCGGTTCGTCCTGCCCCACACCGACGGCGGCGTGCGCTACGGCCACGTCCCCGGCATCGGCGTCGGGGCCCGCTACGGCCTGCGCGCCGCCGGCCCCCACGACCCGAACCACGGCCTGCGGTTCAACCCCGCCAAGCTCCTGGTCGACCCCTACGCCCGCGCCATCGAGTCCCCGCTGCGCTGGGACCCGCTGATGGGTGGTGACGCCGAAGCCCCCGACAACGACTGCACCGCCGACCCCCGGGACAGTGCCCCGGTGATGCCGAAGTGCATCGTCACCCCGGCACCGGGTGAAACCGGCGGGGCCGGGGACAGGGACAGAGACAGAGGCTGGGACGGTGACCCCGACCCGGCGTCCAACCGTCCCCACCACGACGCCGGCGACCTGGTGATCTACGAGGCCCACCTCAAAGGTCTCACCGCCGCACACCCGGATGTGCCGGAGGAACTGCGGGGCACCTACGCCGGACTGGCCTCCGCCCCGATGATCGCCCACCTGAACCGGTTGGGGGTCACCACCGTGGAGCTGCTGCCGCTGCAGGGCTTCATCGACGACCGCCACCTGGTGACCAACAACCAGGTGAACTACTGGGGCTACCAGCCGATCACCTGGTTCGCCCCCGAGCCCCGCTATGCCACCGGCCAGCGCGGCGAGAATGCCGCCGCCGAGTTCCGCCGGATGGTCCACACCCTGCACGAGGCAGGCATCGAGGTCATCGTCGACGTGGTCTACAACCACACCGGGGAAGGCGACGAGCACGGGCCCACGTTGAGCCTTCGCGGGTTGGACAATGCCGGCTACTACCGGCTGCTCGACGGCGGGACGGTCGGCCCGGGCCGCCACTACGTCAACGACACCGGCACCGGCAACACCATCGCCGCCGACCGTCCGCAGGTACTCCGGTTGATCATGGACAGTCTGCGTTACTGGGTCACTGAACTGGGCGTCGACGGGTTCCGCTTCGACCTGGCGGCGACGCTGGGCCGCGGCACCGGCGGTTTCGATCCCTCGGCGGCCTTCTTCCAGGCCGCACGCCAGGACCCGGTGTTGTCGGGTGTGAAGCTGATCGCCGAACCGTGGGACATCGGGCCCGGCGGCTACCAGCTGGGGAGCTTCCCCCACCCGTGGTCGGAATGGAACGACTCCTTCCGCGACAGCGTGCGCAAGGCCTGGCGCGGCGACGACAACGGAAAGACCGACCTCGGCTCCCGCCTGCTCGGCTCCGCCGGACAGTTCGACCACAGTGGGCGTCCGGCGACGGCGTCGGTGAACCTGGTGACCGCCCACGACGGTTTCACCCTGGCCGACGTGGTGTCCTACTCCCGGAAGCACAACGAGGCCAACGGGGAGGGAAATGCCGACGGCCACGGCGAGAACTTCTCCGACAACCTCGGCGAGGAGGGGCCGACCCGCGACCTGGAGATCCTGCGGGCCCGGGTGCGGCGCTACAGCGGGATCCTGGCCACCCTGTTCGTCTCCCAGGGGATACCGATGCTGCTCGCCGGCGATGAGTTCGGCAACTCCCAGGGCGGCAACAACAACGCCTACACCCAGGACAACCCGACCGGGTGGATCAACTGGGACTCCGCCGATTCCGCCCTGTTCGACCTGACCTGCCGTCTGATCGCCATGCGCCGCCGGATGCCGGTGCTGCGCCAGAAAGCGTTCCTGCACAGTCGTCGTCGGGACGACGGGCACCGGGACGTGCAGTGGTGGCGTGCCGACGGCACCAAGCCCAGCCACGATGACTGGCACGACCCGCAGTGGAAGACCGTCGGCGTGGAACTGCGCGGGGCCGCCGGGGACCCGGTCGGCGAAGCACTGGAGGACGCCGCCTTCGTGGTGGTCAACCTGGGTGGAGACACCGAGGTGGTGCTGCCGGACGCCGGGGACGGCCGGGAGTGGGTTCTGCAGATCGACACCGCCCGGGCCATCGGGACGGTGCTCGGTGAGGCGGTCGGCGGTGCCGGTGCTGAAGCAGATGCTGATGCCGACAGCGACGGCGAAGCGTCCTGCCGGGCCCCCTATCCTGTGGCCGCCCAGTCGGTGGTGGTGTTCGCCGCCGTCGACGCGTGACCGACCACGCGATCCATCACACCTCTTCGTCTGCGGCACCACGAACGACAACGCCCTGACCTGCAGTTATCACGATGTGGGAATTCGAAGAGGTGTGATAGATGACGAGCCGGGTGCCTACTCAGCAGCCACCCGGCGCGAGCACGGCGCGAGCACGACGCGAGCACGACGCGAGCACGACGCGTGATCCCGCCACCCGGTCGTACACGGTGGTTCCGGACGGGCGCAGGACGCCCCACAGTCCGGCGCCGATGATGCTGCGTGGACCAGCAAACCCACCGGAAACCCCCCCGACTGTTTCCGAGGTTCTTTGCGAGGTTCTTTCCGAGGCCGTTAACGAGTCATTTCGATGCTGAAAACGTCCCCCGAACACCCACCCCTGCATACTGCACCCGCTGGCCACGCGGCCTATCCTTGGACACCATGAGCACGCCAGCACAGGATCCCGCGACCGGAACCGCCGCCACCGGAACCCACTACTCCGACGACCTCTCCCTCGCCCTCAACCTGGCCAACGCCGCCGACGACCTCACCATGGACCGGTTCGAGGCCGGGGACCTCCAGATCGAGACCAAACCCGACCTCACCCCGGTCTCCGACGCCGACACCGCCACCGAATCCCGGCTGCGTGAACTGCTGTCCACCCACCGCCCCGACGACGCCGTCCTCGGCGAGGAGTTCGGCGGCGATGTCACGCTCACCGGTCGCCAGTGGGTCATCGACCCGATCGACGGCACCAAGAACTTCGTCCGCGGTGTGCCGGTCTGGGCCACGCTGATCTCCCTGCTGGTCGACGGGAAACCGGTCGTCGGCGTGGTGTCCGCCCCCGGGCTGGCCCGCCGCTGGTGGGCTGCCGAGGGCATGGGTGCCTGGCGCACTTTCGGCGCCGACCAGGCCCGCCGGATGTCCGTCTCCGGGGTGTCCGATGTCGCCGACTCGTCGATCTCGCTGTCCTCCCTCGACGGCTGGCGCACCGTCGGACGACGCGACCAGCTCGTCGCCCTCACCGATTCCGCCTGGCGGCTGCGCGGCTTCGGCGACTTCTGGTCCTACTGCATGGTCGCCGAGGGCACCGTGGACGTCGCCGCCGAGCCCGAGGTCAGCCTCTGGGACCTCGCCGCTCTCGACGTCATCGTCCGCGAGGCCGGTGGCACCTTCACCTCCCTCGACGGAACACCGGGCCCGCACGAGGGCTCGGCCGTGGCGTCCAACGGCCTGCTGCAGGACGCCGTGCTGTCCGCACTGGAACCCGGGGAATCATCCGGAAATCAACTGGATTCGTGTTCTCCCGCAGACGCTTAGCCTTGTGTTATGAGCGCAGAGAACACCACACCACAGGAAAATCTTACGGAGAAGGCCCAACGCCTTCTTGACCTCCACCACGGCCACTCCCCGGTCGTCCTACCCACCGTGTGGGACGCCTGGAGCGCCCACACCGCCGTCGACGCCGGGTTCGCCGCACTGACCGTCGGCTCCCACCCGGTCGCCGACTCCCTCGGCTACTCCGACGGCGAGAACACTCCCCTCGACCTCTACTTCGCCGCGGTCGCCCGCATCACCGGGGCCGTCGACGTGCCTGTGTCCGTGGACGTCGAGTCCGGCTACGGTCTCGACGCCGCCGACCTGGTCGGCCGTGTCCTGGAAGCCGGCGCCGTCGGCGTCAACGTCGAGGACACCGTCCACTCCGACGACTCCTGCCGTGCCGCCGAGGACCACGGCGCCTACATCGCGGCGATCCGCGCAGCCGCCGAGGAACACGGAGTGCACCTGGTGATCAACGGGCGCACCGACGCCTTCACCAAGGACGGTGAAGACGAGGCGAAGCTGCAGGACGCCCTGAACCGGCTCGCCATCCTGGAGAAGTCCGGCGCGGACTCCCTGTACCCGGTGGGCATCCCCTCCACCGCGGTGCTGACCACCATCCTCGAGACCGTCTCCACCCCGGTGAACATCACCGCCCACCCGGTCGACGGCGGCATCCCCGACGGCATCGACCTGGCCACCGCCAGCAAGCTCGGCGTGGGACGCATCTCCTTCGGCCCGCTGTTCCAGGCGTCGCTGAAGGACGCCGCCGGCCCGGTGCTGGAGCGCTGGACCTGAGCGTCCGGGCCCCGGCACCAACCCCAGAACGAAAAAATCTCTGATCAGGGAAAACCCCAACTGAAAGGACACCAACCTACCGTGACCTCCATCGACCGCGTCTACACCAGCCCGTCCCGCTACGTCCAGGGCGCCGGGGTCATCGACCGCGCCGCCGGTTACCTCGCCCCGCTGGGCACCTCCCCGCTGATCATCACCGACGACATCGTGTGGGGTATCGCCGGTGAGCAGCTCGAGAACTCGCTGAACTCCGACGAGGACACCGACCAGAACGCCACCCACGAGATCTTCGGCGGAGAAGCCTCCTACAAGGAGATCGAGCGCATCTCCGAGGTCGCGTCCTCCCGTGGCTCCGACGTCATCATCGGCCTCGGCGGCGGCAAGATCATCGACACCGCCCGTGCGGTCGCCGACAAGGGCGGACTGCCGGTCGCCATCTTCCCCACCGCCGTCTCCGCGGACGCACCGACCGCCCGCGTCTCGGTGATCTACACCGACGACGGCGTCTTCGACTCCTACCTCTTCTACGACCGCAACCCCGACCTTGTCGCCGTGGACACCACCGTCATCGCCAACGCCCCGGTGAACACCCTGCGCTCCGGCATCGGCGATGCTCTGGCCACCTCGGTGGAGGCACGCGCGGTCGCCCGGGCGAACTCCCGTCGCATGGACGACACCGCACGTCCCACCCTGGCCGGTATCGCCCTCGCCGAGAAGTGCGAGGAGACCCTGTTCGCCTACGCCCACCAGGCTCTGCGCGACAACGAGGCACACATCGCCAGCCGCGCGCTGGAGAACATCGCCGAGGCCAACACCCTGCTGTCCGGTCTCGGGTTCGAGAACGGTGGCCTGGCCGCGGTCCACGCCATCCACAACGGGTTCACCGCGCTCTCGGGCGACATCCACCACAAGTCGCACGGTGAGAAGGTCTCCTTCGGCATCGGCGTGCAGCTGGTCCTGGAGGGTGCCCCGAAGGAGGAGCTGGACCGCTTCATCGGCTTCCTGCAGTCGGTCGGGCTGCCGACCACGCTGGAGGAGATCAACCTGCCCGAGGTCTCCGACGAGGACCTGTTCCGCATCGCCGAACTGGCCGTGTCCCCCGACGAGACGCTGAAGCAGCTGCCCGGCGAGTACAGCGCCGCCGATGTCGTCCAGGCCATCAAGGCCGCGGACAACTACGCCCACGGCCTGAAGGAACGTACCGCCTGAGTAGGGCGTCCTGCCGACCCGTCACTCGCCCCTTCGCAGCGGCAGAGCGGTATTTTCCGCTACCGTGGTGACGGAGAACACCATCAGCAGCGAAAGGGCGACACCAGTGACGTTCACCGTCCCGAACACCACACCCGTGACGAAAACTCCTGAATGGCAGGCTCTGGTCGCCCACGCCACACAGGCCAAGGGCACCACCATCAAGGACCTGTTCCGGGACGACCCCGGTCGCGCCGGTGACATGACCTTCGACGCTGGCCCGCTGCACGTCGACCTGTCCAAGAACCTCGCCGACGAGAACACCCTGCGCCTGCTGACCAACGTCGCACGCGCGATGGGCATCGAGAACTACCGGCAGTCCATGTTCAACGGTGAGCACATCAACACCACCGAGGACCGGGCCGTCCTGCACACCGCCCTGCGCATCCCGATCGAGCAGGACATGACCGTGGACGGGCAGGACGTCGCCGAGGACGTGCACGGCGTCCTCGGCCGGATGCGTGACCTGGCCCGCGCACTGCGCAAGGGTGACTGGCGCGGAGTCACCAACCACACCATCAAGAACGTGGTGAACATCGGCATCGGCGGCTCCGACCTGGGTCCGGCGATGGCGGCGAAGGCGCTGCGTCCCTACTGCACCGCCGGCATCACCCCCTACTTCGTGTCGAACGTCGACCCGTCGGACATCACCTCCACCCTCGACGGGCTCGACCCGGAGTCCACCCTCTTCGTGGTCTCCTCGAAGACCTTCACCACCTCCGAGACCCTCGCCAACGCCCACGCCGCGAAGCGCTGGCTGCTGCGCGAGCTGGGCCACACCGGTGTCGACGTGAAGGACGATGCGGTGGTCAAGGACGCCGTCGCCAAGCACTTCGTCGCAGTCTCCACCAACGCCGAGGCCGTCGCCGAGTTCGGCATCGACACCCGGAACATGTTCGGTTTCTGGGACTGGGTCGGCGGCCGCTACTCGGTGGACTCCGCGATCGGCCTGTCGCTGATGGCTGCGATCGGACCGCGTGACTTCATGGAGTTCGTCGGCGGCTTCCACGAAGTGGACAACCACTTCTACTCCGAGCCGCTGGAGATGAACGTTCCCGTCCTCATGGGTCTTCTGGGGGTCTGGTACACCTCGGTGCTCGGCTCCCAGTCCCACCTGGTGCTGCCCTACTCGGACGACCTCGCGGACTTCCCGTCCTACCTGCAGCAGCTGATGATGGAGTCCAACGGTAAGTCACGGCGCCTCAACGGCGACCTGACCACCGTGGAGACCGGGGAGGTCTACTGGGGCGCTCAGGGCACCAACGGACAGCACGCCTTCATGCAGCTGATCCACCAGGGCACGCACCTGATCCCGACGGACTTCATCGGCTTCGTCAACCCGCACACCGACGCCGTCGCCTCGGACGGCGAGACCAGCATGCACGACATGCTGCTGTCGAACTTCCTGGCACAGTCCCGCGTGATGGCCTTCGGCCGTGACGAGGACGAGGTGCGTGAGGCCGGTGTCGAGGAGGAGCTGGTCCCGCACAAGGTGATGCCGGGTAACCGTCCCTCGACGACGATCGTGGCCGACAAGCTGACCCCGCGGACCCTGGGCGCCCTGATCGCACTGTACGAGCACATCGCCTTCGTGCAGGGACTTGTCTGGGGCATCAACAGCTTCGACCAGTGGGGTGTGGAGCTCGGCAAGAAGCGGGCCAATGAGCTGCTGCCGAAGCTGGGTGCCAACAACGGTGGCGCGGACGTGTCCACCGGTGACTCCTCGACGGATTCGCTGACGAAGCACATCCTGCGCAACCGTCGGCGGTAGGTGAACGAGCCCTGTCAGCGCGGCTCAGCCCGGCTGGCAGACGGGGCACCACCAGATGACGCGCTCGAGCTCGCCCTCGTCGCCGTCGGCATCGACGCCTCCGAGGAAGCTCTTGAGGATCGGTGCCCCGCACCGCCGGCAGGCTTTTTCCGCCCGGCCGAAGACGTAGTTTCCCATGCCGGGGCGCCGGTCTCCGGTGAACAGGCGCCGTGGCTCCATACGGTTCTCCCACATCACCTTGCGTGACAGGTCGAGCAGGTGGGCGGCGGTCTCCTCCGCGCCTTCCCCCTCACCTGTCGGACGGCGGGGGTCGACTCCGGCGAGGAAGCACACCTCCGCCCGGTACTCATTGCCGATCCCGGCGACGTTGCGCTGGTCCAGCAGGGCTGCGCCGATAGTGCGCTCAGGGCGGGCGAGGATGCGCTGCAGTGCTTCATCGCGGTGAGACAGCCCGGAAGTCGCATCGGCCCAGTCGGGGGCGAGGATGTCCGGACCAAGGTGCCCGACCACTTGGTCGTAGTCTGACCGGTCGAAGAGCCGGACGAAGCCCAGGGAGTGCCCGACGACCTCGATCTCAGGGCCTCCCGTGTGCTGTGGGGCGAAACGGAGGACGGTCCGGGCGGTGTGGCCGGGGCGCCGCCACCGGGTGCCGGCGGTGTGGATCGACCAGACGCCCTCCATCTTCAGGTGGGTGTGAAGCACCCGACCGGAGAAATCGATGAAAAGGTGCTTCCCGTATGGCCAGACGTCTGTGACGGTGCGTCCTGCGAGATTCTCGGTGGCGAAGCGGGGAACGCGAATGTCGGAGCGAGTGATGGTTCGGCCCGACATCCACTGCATACGCTCGGAGAGCTGCAGGACGGAATCACCCTCTGGCATGAGTCCCCCTTTCCTGAGCTCTCTGGTGTTGACCTCTACGTTGGATTCGCTCTCACACTACTCTGCAGCCACCAAGCGGAGTCCTGCACAGTTCACTACAGTTTTTCGAACAGCTCAGCCAGTGACTCGACCCGCATCGTGGCGGTCCTCGCCTCCGGCCGCTGTGACTGGATGACTCCCCACGGACCCCGACGAATATGACAGGTCAAAAGTCCTGCGTCCGCAGCAGGGACGATGTCGTTGTCGACGCGATCCCCCACATAGAGAACCTGCTCCGGTGCGCAGCCACACACGTCGACGAGCTTGGTGAAGAACTCCGGTGAAGGCTTTTCCACACCCCATCCGGTCGACGAGGCCACGAAATCCGCCGGAAGGCCCATGTCCTTGAGGAGCGACTCCGTTCTCTCCGGTTGATTGCCTGCGATGCCAACCGTGATGCCCAGGCGGCGGAGGTCTTTCAGGAACTCTGCCGCGTCCGGGTAGAGGTCCGACGCAGCGTGTTCCGGCCAGTACCGGGGTCGATCAATGCCAAGTTCGTCCCAAATCTCCCGGTGGTCCCGCCCCCGCGCGATCAGCCCACCGAGCGTGGCCATGAAGGTGAATCGAGGGACCCCGACCTGGTCGGCGAGTTCGGACCACAAGGCGGACTCGTCGACCAGTGTCTCTCCAAGATCGCACACCACCGCCGAGATCCTCATGCCACAACGGTACGGCCAAGTAACTGATATCACCGCACGATCAGGCCCTTCGGTGTCAGCCGTGCGCCGGCCTCCGTCCAGGCCCGGGTAGCTGCGCCGAGTGACATCACGTCGATCCCGTTGACCTTCTCTACTGTGACCGGTGACAGTCGCTTCGCTTCAATGGCGGCCGACAGAGCGGAGACCACCGCCTGGACGTCGCCGGGATCGACGTCCACCGGCCCGTCTCCCAGGCTCGGACGTCCGAAGGCTGTCACCGTCCTGCCCCCACGGCTGAGGTGGGCCAGCAGTCGACCATCCTGCACCACGACCAGGGCGCCAGCGCCACGAGTCGGTCGGGCGGAGGCTCTATCGGTCGAAGTGTCAGTGCCCTCTGCCCCATTGTCCGGCCACGGCACCGCCGCGCCGAAGGGGTTCGCCGGGTCGGACGCCGCCAGCAGCACCGGTGTCGACGACTCTGCAGGTGCCGGTTCCTCCTCCATGTCGCGCAGCCGGTCGATGACCTCGCGGGAGGCGAACTGTGCCCCGCCCAGGCCGTCGACGATGTATCCGCGCAGCACGGTTCCGTTGTCCTCCCAGGCGGTCAGCATCCGGTAGGCCGCGGCGAACCCGCCTTCGGTGTGTTCGGCGACGATGGATCCGCGGGTGACCACGGCGTAGCGGTCCAGCCATGCCTCACCCCGGGCGATCGCCCGATCGGTTACGGCACCTCCGGCCGTCGGCACCAGTGACCAGCGTCCGGGCACGCCGGCATGGGCGTTCATCGCCGCCCGGCGCAACCGCACTTCCTCGGAGCGCACGGTCTGGGCGAAGGTGGTCCGCCCCATGCGCAGTCGTCGGGTGGAGCCGCGACCGGCGTTGCGTCGCGGTGCCTTGTGCGCGCCCCGGTTACCCGCCGCGCTTCCGGACGCACCGCTTCCGGACGCACCGCCGGCACCCGTAGTTCCTCGCCCGTCACCGCGGCCGGCGCCAGCAGGACGGTCAGTGAAGCCGGTACCGGCGAGCCGGGCACGGATCGGGGCGAAGGAGTCCGGCATGAGTTGACCGGCGTCGAAGAGTTCCCAGATTGCGGAATCCACCGCATCGTGGGAGGGCCTGGTTGCCGCACCCGAAGTCGAGTCACCAGCTGCACCGGCGGCTGTACCCGCAGCTGTGCCGGAAGGATCGGCCTCACCCAGGGTCCGTTCGATCTCGGCGGCGAGGAAGGCTCCTCCCCCGCTCACCTTGTCGCGGATGACCTGGGCGACGGGACCGAGTGCCACCGGCGCGGTCAGGTTTCCTGCTGCCCCGTCCTCTGCCTCGAGATCCTCCACCAGCAGCGGCGCAAGGTCCGCGGGCAGCAGCATGATCCGTGGGTCGGTGGCCCCACCGGCACCACCGCCGACTCCGGCTCCGACAACCACGATCTCCCCACTGGCCATCAGGTCATCCAGGTCAGTGGACTGGTAGCCGGGGATGCGGGAGGGCAGCACCACGGTCTCCCAGGCACTCGCCGGCAGCGCGACCCCGGCGAGCTGTTCGATGACAGCCGGCAGGTCCTCCCGTTCGCCGATGCCGAGGGCATGCCATTCCTGCAGGAAGGACGCATAGGTCTGCGGGCTCACCGGTTCCAGTGATCCGCGGGCCTTCGCCAACGTCGCCGCCCGCAACCGTCGCAGGACACCGGCATCGACGTAGTAGTCCGCGCTGCCACTGGTTGCGCCGGCAGTGTCGGCAGTGTCGGCAGTGTCGGCAGTGTCGGCAGTGTCGGCAGCGATGGTGCCGGATGTATGTGCCTCCAGCCGCCGCGCCGACACCCACCGCTTCGCCAGAGCATCCGCCGTCGCCACGCCGAGGCCGAACTCGGTGGCGATGTCGGATGCCTCGAACGGCCCGTGGGTCCGGGCCCACCGTAGGACGAGCTGGTCGACGGCATCGACCACCCGGTCCTGCGAGGCGGCGACCCCGGGCGGTACCGGGATGCCGAGGCCGTCGCGCAGCAGGGCCGCGTCCTCCACGACCGCCCAGCGCAGCGTCCCACCGACCTTGACCTCACAGACCCGGCGCGGAATCACCGCGCGTACCTCGGCAAGGATCGCGTCCGGACCACTGCCGCGAATTCCATGCGAGGCCGCTGTTGCTATCGAGGACCCCGAAGCTGCCGGGGTCGCCGGGGTCGCCGGCGGATCGATCCGTCGTGCCACCTCCTCGGGCGTCAACGGGCCCAGGGCGCGCAGCATGTCCACGACCTGTTCCGCCGAGCGAGCCTGTCGCCCGGAGGCCAGCCACTGCAGGGAGGCGACGATCTCCTCGACCACGGCCGGGTCCAGCTCCAGACCCTCACCTCGTTGGCCTAGTACGGCGGCCAGCAGGGCGGGGTCCACAGACAAAGCAGCGGCCCGCTCTGCGGAGTCACCCTCGTAGAGGAAGGCTCCGGTGTAGCTGAACAGCAGGGACTCGGCGAACGCGGAGGGTGCGTCGGTGGTGATCTCGGCGACGCGCATCCGCCGGGACCCCACCGCACCGACGACCTTCTCCAAGGCAGGCAGGTCGTAGACGTCGCGCAGGCATTCGCGCATGGTCTCCACCATCACCGGGAACTCCGGGTGCGGCCGGGCGATGTCCAGCAGTTGGGAGGCACGCTGTCGCTGCTGCCACAGGGGTTGGCGTTTGCCGGGGTTACGCCGCGGCAGCAGCAGGGACCGGGCGGCACACTCGCGGAACCGTCCGGCGAACAGTGCGGAGGAGCCCACCGCATCGGTGACCTCGTTGACCACCGGGGCGGTGTCCACGGAGCCGCCGCTGCCTGTGTCCTGAACACCGCCGGCACCACCGGTGAGCAGTTCCACACCCGGCGGGTCCTCGGTGTACGGCAGGCGCAGGACGATACCGTCGTCCCCGGCCACCGCCATCGCGTCGATACCGGAGTGCCGCGACAGGGTCGCCCCGATCGCCAACGCCCACGGTGCATTGACCGAGCGTCCCCACGGGGTGTGCACGACCACCCGCCAGTCGCCGACCTCGTCGTGGAAACGTTCGATGAGGATGGTGCGCTCATCGGGCACGACCTGGGTGGCCTCCCGTTGTTCGGCGTAGAAGGTGTCGAGGTTGGTTCGCGTGTTGTCGTCGAGGAAGGACGCGGTCCGTACGTCGTCCTCACCGCCCTTGCCCCAGCCGCGACGGGCCGCGCCGATGACGGGGGCTAGTTCTGTGGGGCGTCCTTCGGCATCGCCGACCCAGAACGGCAGACGTCCGGTATGGCCGGCCGCCGGGGTGACGATCACCTGGTCGCGGGTGATCTCGGTGATGCGCCAGGACGATGCCCCGAGGGTGAAGACATCACCGACGCGGGACTCGTAGACCATCTCCTCGTCAAGCTCCCCGACCCTCCTTCCGCCAGCGCCCGCGCCGCTCTCCGCGCCGTCGGCGGGCAGGAACACCCCGAACAGACCCCGGTCGGGGATCGTCCCGCCGCTGGTCACCGCGGTTCGTTGGGCACCGGGACGTGCTTCGAGGGTTCCGGCGACCGGATCATAGATGACCTTGGGGCGCAGATCGGAGAAGTCGGTGGAGGGATAACGCCCACTGACCAGCTCAATCACCCCGTCGAAGGCTTCCCGCGGCAGGGCGGCATACGGGTGGGCCCGCCGGACGGTGCGGAACCACTCCTCGACCTCGACCATCCCAGGGTGCGGAGTATTCCGGCTGTCACCGGAGTCCGCAGCGTCCCCAGAGCCTGCAGCCTCCCCAGTACCACCGGAGCCCTGGCCAACCCGGTGGGTGGCCTGCGCCGTCATCGCCACGGTCTGCTGCGCCAGCACGTCCAACGCATTGGTCACCACCTGCAACGGCTCCAGGTCCCCGGCCAACATCCGGTCGACGATCACCGCCGCCACCTCGGCATCCGCCCGGTGCAGCGGGTACACCGTGCCGCGGGAGACCGCGCCGACGGTGTGGCCGGCGCGTCCGAAACGCTGCACCGCCGAGGACACGCTCGGCGGTGCACCGACCTGCACCACATGGTCCACCAGGCCCATGTCGATGCCGAGTTCCAGGGAGGACGTGGCCACCACGCAGCGCAGCGAGCCATCCTTCAGTGCGGTCTCGATGTCTGCGCGTTCGTCCTTCGACACCGACCCATGGTGGGCCCGGGCGATGACCTGCGGGGCGGCGGCGACCGATCCGGACTGCGCCATGAGCTGTGCCGGATCCCGCCGGGTCGGGGCGGCCAGCGACCCCGGGTCGTGTTCTTCGGCCCACATCTCGTTGAGCGCCCCGGTGAGTCGCTCGGCGGTGCGTCGGGAGTTGACGAACACCAGGGTGGAGCGGTTGTCCATGATCTGTTCGTAGATCGCCCGCTGCACATGCGGCCACACCGACTTCTGCTGCGGCAGGGCGGATTCCTTGTCCACCCCGGAGGCCACACGACGCCCGGAGCCGACGTCGGTGATGCCGCCGACACCCTCGCCGATGAGGGAGGGACCGAGCAACGCCTCGTCGATGGGATCGGCACCGCCGGCACCGTCCGTATCGTCCGGCAGCGCATCGTCCAGCACCGGCGGGTCGCGGAAGTCCTCGACCACGCTGCGCACCTTCACGTCCCACAGCTTCTGCGTGGGTGGGTTGACCACGGTGACCGGACGGTCGCCACCGAGGAAGGACGCCACGGTGTCCACCGGGTTCACCGTCGCCGACAAACCGATACGCTGCACATTCTGCTCGGTGAGCTGGTCAAGGCGTTCCAGGCTCAACGCCAGGTGTGTGCCCCGCTTCGTGCCGGCGACGGCGTGGACCTCGTCGACGATGACGGTGTCGACGTTGCGCAACGTCCCGCACGCCTTCGAGGTCAGCATGAGGTACAGCGATTCCGGGGTGGTGATGAGGATGTCCGGCGGGGTTCGCAACAACTTAGCCCGCTCGGCCTGCGGGGTGTCACCGGAACGCACACCGATGCTCACCGGAGCGATGTCGGCGTGGGTGGGGTCGTCGGACGCCGCGGCGGTGCGGGCGATACCCGCCAGCGGCACCTGCAGGTTGCGCTCGACATCCACACCGAGGGCCTTCAGTGGGGAGATGTAGAGGACCCGGGTGCCGGAGGTGCGGTTGGCGTCCTGCCCCGTCCCCCGCATCAACCCCTGCGAGGTCAACCGTGACAGCGCCCAGAGAAAGGCAGCGAGCGTCTTACCCGAACCGGTGGGAGCGACGACCAGGGCGTGGTCGCCGCGGCTGATCGCGTCCCACGCCTGCGACTGCACGACCGTGGGTTCGATGAACACGTCACGGAACCAGGACGCCACCGGCGCGAAGAAGCGGTCCAGCGGGTCGGTGGTGTCCGGCGTTCGGTTCATGCTCCCCAGTCAACCACGCGCCCCGGACACGAACTGTCACACCGGACTGCATGACGGATCAGGGCAGGCCCGATGCAGGGCGTTTACACCTGATGTCTGCCCCATCTCTCGTGATCTGCCCGTCCGGTGGGCCGAACTGTGGTCCAGGCGACTAGACTAGGCTGCCATGACGTCCTACATCGACGACGAGACCCTCGCCCGCCGCCTCGCCCTGGGGACCGGCGAGATCCTCAAGGGGGTCCGCAACGTGGGCCTGCTGAGCGGTGGGGAGCTCGGTGCGGCTGGCGACACCATCGCCCAGGACTGGATATCGCGCGCCCTGGCACGGCACCGGCCGGACGATGCCGTGCTCTCCGAGGAGGCCACCGACGACCTGGTGCGACTGGACTGCGAGCGCGTCTGGGTCATCGACCCGTTGGACGGCACCCGCGAGTACGCCGGCGTGCGTCAGGACTGGGCCGTGCACATCGCACTGGTGGTCAACGGCACGGTCGACACCGCCGCCGTCGGCATGCCCGACCTCGGCCAGGTGTTCACCTCCGGGGAGTCCCGTGCGGTCCCGGGGCGTCCGACGAACCGTCTGGTGATCTCCCGAAACTCCACCCCGGCCGTCGCCACCCACGTCGCCGAGGCGACCGGGATGGAAATGACCACCATGGGGTCCTGCGGCGCCAAGGGCATCAGCGTGCTGCTCGGCGACAACGACGCCTACGTGCACGCCGGTGGCCAGTACGAGTGGGACAATGCCGCGCCGGTGGGCGTGTGCCTCGCCGCCGGGCTGCACTGCAGCCGACTGGACGGCTCCCCGCTGGTCTACAACAACGAGGACACCTACCTTCCGGACCTGCTGATCTGCCGCCCCGAGGTGGCCGAGCCGATCCTCGCCGCCGCCGCGGCATTTCACGCCGAGCAAGGCAGCTACACCCTGTAGGGACAGTCTTCTGAGCGGTCATGCATGGCTGCCGCATGCCACACACATGTTCCGTGCCCCAGGAACTCCAACCATCACCTGCTGCACTTATGCTGCATTATGATGCTGTTGTAGTTATTATAATTTTCTCTCGCTTCCGCGGCCGCGCGAGCAACTTCTCACACACAGGGATGCTCAGGAGAGAAATTTTTCCTCTCTCAAAACTACTCGCGCTGACCTGTCAGATTACCGCGACCTGCAGCCCCCTGAGACCAAAAAGTAGCGGCAGAGACAAACCAAGAATCCTTTACCCACACCTTGCCAACTCATAAAATCTTAGACAGCCTCCGGAGACCCCTCCGGGTACACATAACCTGCAAGGATTCATCATGCTCGGTGGACTTCTCTTTGGCCTCGGTGCCACCCTCGGCAGCCTCGTCTTCGGCCTGCTCGCCCTGGTCGGCGGCACCGTCGGCACCGTCGGCACCGTCGGCTCCATCCTCTAGGACAATTCTCCAATAGTCTCCCCTTCCGAAACGCGGGGGAGTTCCGGACGCCACAGGTGCCCGACACTTGCCGACCGACCAGTCAGCTCCGACCGGTCGGTTTCTTGATGCCACTGTCGCCCCACTGATGCACGGCAGGGTCCTGCGGAACTATCCTGGGATCCATGCACGATGCCCCCTCCTCCCCAGACAACGCCTCCGAACGTCCCGCTGGCAGCGTCCCCACCCCGTACGAGGACCTCCTCCGCGAGATCCTGGCCGACGGCGTCCACAAGGACGACCGCACCGGCACCGGTACCCGGAGCCTGTTCGCACGCCAGATCCGCTTCGACCTGGCCGACGGCTTCCCGCTGATCACCACCAAGAAGGTGCACCTGCGGTCCATCGTCGGTGAGTTGCTGTGGTTCCTGAAGGGCGACTCCAACATCGGTTGGCTGCACGAGAACAAGGTCACCATCTGGGACGAGTGGGCCGACGAGAACGGCGACCTCGGCCCGGTGTACGGCGTCCAGTGGCGCAGCTGGCCCACCCCGGACGGCCGCCACGTCGACCAGATCTCCGCCGCACTGGAGACGCTGACGTCCAACCCGGACTCCCGGCGCAACATCGTCTCCGCCTGGAACGTCTCCGAGCTGGAGAACATGGCTCTCCCGCCGTGCCACCTGCTGTTCCAGCTCTACGTCGCCGACGGCAAGCTGTCCTGCCAGCTGTACCAGCGCAGCGCGGACATGTTCCTCGGCGTGCCCTTCAACATCGCGTCCTACGCCATCCTCACGCACATGTTCGCCCAGCAGGCGGGCCTGGAGGTCGGCGAGTTCATCTGGACCGGCGGCGACTGCCACATCTACGACAACCACGTCGACCAGGTGAACCTGCAGCTCTCCCGCGAGGCGCGCCCCTACCCGACCCTCGAGCTCAACAAGGCGGCCGACATGTTCAGCTACACCTTCGACGACATCGTCGTCACCGGCTACGACCCGCACCCCGGCATCAAGGCTCCGGTGGCGGTCTGATGGGCGCTGCAGAGAACGGCGCCGCCTTCACCGAACAACCGACGATCACCCGGGCCGACCTCCCCGGTTTCCCCGAGGGCATCGAGATCGGCATGATCTGGGCGCAGACCGTCGACGGGATCATCGGCGACGGCACCGACATGCCCTGGCACCTGCCGGAGGACCTGAAGCACTTCCAGGAGTCCACCGTGGGCACCCCGGTGGTCATGGGCCGGGTGTCCTGGGAGGCACTGCACCCGAAGTACCGGCCGCTGCCCGGCCGCGACAACCACGTGATCACCCGCGACGGCTCGTACGACGCCCCGGGTGGCACCGTCCACACCTCGTTGCCGGACGCCATCCTCGCCGCAGGACGCTCCGCCGTGGCATCCGGCGCGCCGACGGTGTGGATCCTGGGCGGCGGCCACGTGTACCGCCAGTGCGTGCCGGTCTCCGACCGGGTGGTGGTCACCGACATCGCCTGCGGCGCCCCGGAACGCTTCCAGGTCACCGCGCCCGACATGCGCGCCGACCCGGACTTCACCGCCGAGGACGGCCTCTGGCTGGACTCCGCGCGCGGGACCGCGCTCACCGGGGAGGACCCGCTGCACTACCGGATCTGCGAGTTCCACCGGAATTCCGCCCCGCACTGACACGTTGCAGTACACAGCCCCACTATTAAACAAGGAGAGAAAAATTGTCCACTGACGCCCCCGTCACCCTCTACACCACCACCTGGTGCCCCTTCTGCCAGCGTCTGACCGCCGACCTGGACGCGACCTCGACCCCCTACGAGCGTATCGACGTCGAGGAGCACCCCGAGGCCGGCGAGTGGGTGAAGTCGGTCAACGACGGCAACCGGGTCGTCCCCACCGTGAAGTACTCCGACGGCAGCCACGCCACCAACCCGCCGGCCGACGACGTGCGCGCCAAGCTCGCCGAGCTCGCCGAACAGTAGAGCTGAATCACCCTGACCAGTGGAGACCCCGGCACGTGCCGGGGTCTTCACTCATGTACGGGGCAAGGATGGGGGTAATGACGGGGGTATCAATGCGGCGGGCAGGCGTGGGAAGTTCGGACACTCCCGCCCCTCAGCGTCAGCGGCGGGGGCACTGAGGCGGGGACTACGGAGGAACTAACCCGCACGAGACAACCATTTAGACATGTTTTCGCACACACTTTCAGAACCCCCCTCACACGCCGCCTGAACACTGTGACGCGCACCACCCCCATAGGGCTCCACTGTACCTGCATGTCAACGCAGAGTGTGGGGGTGGAGTTTCCACCATCGGCACTGGTGACAATCTTTCACCTTGAAATGGTTTCCACGCTGTCTGTAATTTATCCCCCATCCACAGTTCTGCTGTGACCATGATCACTGACAAGAAAGGGAGCCGATGTCGACACCCGACGCCAGGCACACACCCACGCCGGAGGAGTTCCTCGCGGCACAGGCAAGCCCCGAATTCCAGGAACTCAAGAAGAAGCACCGCGGCTTCGCATTTCCCGTGACCATCGTGTCACTGGTGTGGTTCGCCGTCTACGTTATCCTCGCCCTCTTTGCACCGGACATGTACGCCACCAAGGTCTGGGGGAACATCAACGTCGGCATCATCATGGGTCTGCTCCAGTTCGTCACCACGTTCGCCATCACCTACGTGTACGTGAAGTTCGCCAACAAGCAGATCGAGCCCCGTACCCAGGCTATCCGCGACAAGTTGGAGCGCACCGGCGAGTTCGCCGGTACCGGCCCGGCCACGGCGTAACCCGTCGACCACGAACTGAGAGAGATTCATGCAGACACATTTCCTCGCCCAGTCTGACACGGGCAATCCCCTACTGAACATCGCGATCTTCGTCGGCTTCATCGTCGTGACGATGTGGATCGTGACCAAGGCCAGCAAGTCCCAGCAGAAGGACTCCGCCAAGGACTTCTACACCGGTGGCGCCAGCTTCTCCGGTACCCAGAACGGTCTCGCCATCGCCGGTGACTACCTGTCGGCGGCGTCCTTCCTCGGTATCGTCGGCGCCATCGCGCTGAACGGTTACGACGGATTCCTCTACTCCATCGGCTTCCTCGTCGCATGGATCATCGCCATGCTGCTCGTCGCCGAGCCGCTGCGTAACACCGGTAAGTTCACCATGGCGGACGTGCTGTCGTTCCGCCTGAAGCAGCGCCCCGTGCGACTGGCCGCATCCATCGCGACCCTGTTCGTCTCGCTGTTCTACCTGATCGCCCAGATGGCCGGTGCCGGCTCCCTGGTCTCGGTGCTGCTGGACATCCACGAAACCTGGCAGCAGGCCCTCGTCGTCGCCATCGTCGGTGCCGTCATGATCGCCTACGTGCTGATCGGCGGCATGAAGGGCACCACCTACGTCCAGATGATCAAGGCCGTGCTGCTGTGCACCGGTGTGTTCGTCATGGCCGCCATCATCCTGGTCGCCTACAACGGCAACTTCTCCGAGCTGCTCGACGAAGCAGTCAAGGCCCACGAGGTCGCTGGTACCGAGAACCCTGAGGGTATCCTCGAGCCCGGTATGCGGTACGGCGGTTCCCTGATGGGCAACCTCGACTTCATCTCCCTGGCCATGGCACTGTGCCTCGGTGTCGCCGGTCTGCCCCACGTGCTCATGCGCTTCTACACGGTTCCGACCGCCAAGGAGGCCCGTAAGTCCGTGACCTGGGCCATCGTCCTGATCGGTGGCTTCTACCTGCTGTCCCTGATCCTGGGCTACGCCGCTGCCGCCTACGTCGGTGTCGACACCATCCGCGAAGCACCGGGTGGCGCCAACGCCGCCGCACCGCTGCTGGCACTCGAGCTCGGCGGATCGATCTTCATGGCGGTCATCGCCGCGGTCGCCTTCGCCACCGTGCTCGCCGTGGTCGCCGGCCTGGCCATCACCGCCTCCGCATCCTTCGCCCACGACTTCTACGACTCAGTCATCCGTGGCGGCAAGTCCACCGAGGCCGAGCAGGTCCGGGTCTCGAAGATCACCGTGGTTGTCATCGGTATCGCCTCGATCATCCTGGGTATCCTCGCAATGGACCAGAACGTGGCCTTCCTGGTCTCCCTGGCATTCTGCATCGCAGCATCCGCCAACCTGCCGACCATCCTGTACTCCCTGTACTGGAAGAAGTTCAACACCACCGGTGCCGTCTGGTCCATCTACGCCGGCCTGGGCACCGCGCTGATCATCCTGATCTTCTCCAACGCAGTCTCCGGTACCCCGTCCGCGATGTTCCCGAACTCCGACTGGTCCCTCATCGACCTGACCAACCCGGCTCTGTTCTCCATCCCGATCGGCTTCCTGGCCGGCATCATCGGCACCTACGTCGGCAAGCCCGACAACAAGGACGCCCTGCAGGCCGAGATGGAGGTCCGCTCCCTCACCGGTGTCGGTGTCGAGGCTCCGGTCGACCACTAGCCACCATCCCACCACGCCCGGTGGCTCACCACCCATCACGGGCCACACCACGAACCCCCTCCCCCGCACCAGGGCAGGGGGTTCGCCCGTTGCTGCACTAGGCTAGGTCACCATGACCGACGTCCTCGTCTCCTTCGCCTGGATCGTCGCCGCCGGCCTCCTGGCCCCCATCCTGGCGTTCCTCACCGGCAAACGGGTTCCCGCCGTGGTATTCCTGCTCGTCCTGGGCGTCCTCATCGGCCCCTACGGGTTGGAACTGGCACAGGACGGCGATGCCATCGAACTACTCAGTGAGCTCGGCCTCGGTATGCTGTTCCTGCTGGCTGGTCTGGAGATCAGTCCCGCCCTGCTGAAGAGCAGGGAAGGTGGACATGCCCTAGCCACCTGGGCGCTGTGCATCGTGCTGTGCTTCGGCGGCGCAGTGGCACTGACCGGCGGCGACATAAGCATCGCGGTCGTCCTCGCCATCGCCCTGACCTCCACCGCGCTGGGCACCCTGCTACCGATCCTGAAACAGGCCGACCTGACCGACACCCCGGTCGGCAACAGTGTGCTGATCCACGGGGCGATCGGTGAGCTCGGTCCGGTGCTGGCGATGGCGATCCTGCTCTCCACCCGCTCCACCTGGGCCACCGCCGTCCTGTTGGTCGCGTTCTTCGCCATCGCCCTACTCATCGCGCTACTCCCCCGCACCGTGCGTGCCGTCGTCCCCGCCGTGGGGTGGGCCATCCGGGATGGGGCGGGGTCCACCAACCAGACGGTGATCCGCAGTATCGTCCTGGTCCTTGCAGTCCTGATGGCCGTCGCCGCCGTCTTCGAACTCGACGTGGTCCTCGGCGCTTTCGCCGCAGGCATCATCCTGCGACAACTCGTCCCGGCCGAGAACCGCCACGGGCTGGAGTCCCAGCTGGAGGTGATCGGCTATGGCCTGCTGATCCCGGCATTCTTCGTGGTCTCGGGCATGGGGATCGACACCGGGGTGATCACCGACCGACCGTGGTTCCTGCTCGCCATCCCGGCGCTGATCCTGGTGACCCGCGGACTGCCGGTGTTCCTCCGCGAAATGTGGACGGCCACCGGCTCCGAGTTGTCGGGCTGGCGTGAGAAGTTGCAGGTCTCGCTGTACGCCGCCACCGGCCTGCCGATCATCGTGGCGGTGACCGGGGTGGCCACGTCCTCCGGGCTCCTCGGTAGCGAAGAGGCCTCGCTGCTGGTCGCCGGTGGCGCGCTGACCGTCCTGGTCTTCCCCTTGTTGGCTGCAATGGTCGGCCCGTCGCGGAAGAAGGCCGGTTCTGACGGTGCCGCTCCCGCCGCTGACACCGACGACACCGCTAATGATGCTGATGACGTCGCCGCGCGGTGACCGGGGAGGCCGTGTCACATTCTGCGGCGGTGACACGCTAGACTGTCCGCGTGCGCCCCAGTAGCTCAGGGGATAGAGCACCGCTCTCCTAAAGCGGGTGTCGCAGGTTCGAATCCTGCCTGGGGCACAACAGATGACAGATCGGCCGGCTGCTCCTTCAGCCCCCCGGTCCCCTCACTCCCGCTCCCTGGTGGTTCTGCCCCCCTCAGACCACCCGGGAGTGGGAGTTTCCGTATCCCGGGAGTGGGAGTGTCAGTATCAGGGGACTTTCCCAACTCCTGCCCACCACCTCCCCAGGGACCTCCCCCGTTGCAAAAATTAGACCAAACGGTTTAATCCTGGACCACGAGGTCCAATATTGAGCCACGCAGTCTGACATTCATCGAACAGGCCCGGCGCGCCCAGATCCTCAGGGCCACCGCCGAGGTCGTGGCCCACGAGGGCTTCGGGAAGGCCTCGCTCTCCCGGATCGCGCAACAGGCCGGCGTCAGTAAAGGCGTGGTCACGTACCATTTCTCCACGAAGCGCGAGATCCTCGACGAGATGGTCCGCGACTACTACCAACGGGGCTGGGACTTCATGGCGCCCCGTATCTATGCCGAGGACACCGCCGTCGGGCAGGTCAAGGCCTGGATCAGTACCCAGATCGAGTTCTTCACCAGTAACCCCACCGAGTTCTTCGCCGCTGCGTCCATCACCACCTCCCTGCGCGACGACGCCGCACGCGCCCAATCCACCCAGGACAACAAGGAATCCGTCGACGGCATGGCCGAGATCCTCGCAGCCGGCCAAGAGGAGGGCCAGCTCAGGGACTTCAACCCCCACAGTGTCGCCAACATCATCCTGCGCAGTATCGACGGCGTCCTGTCGTCCTGGGCCAACGCCGCCATGAACGACGACACCCTCAACGTGGACGAAGAAATCGCCGCACTGAAGGACTTCATCGGCCACGCCATCAGGAAGGCCTCCCCATGAAAGAGATGAACGACCCCGCCCATCCGATCCACCGCAAAGCCATCGCATGGTGGATGCTGCAGTCGAGCGTCCTGATGGTCGCTGTCTTCGTCGGCATCGCCGCGCTCGGCTGGCTCATCGAGGACACCCGCCCGTTCCTGCCCGTCGTGATCGTCATCGCGGCCGCGTTCTGGCTGGTGGGACTGTTCGTGGAACCGTTCTGGCGCTTCCGCGTACACCGGTGGGAAACCACCGACACCGCGGTCTACGCCCGGACCGGGTGGCTGGTGCGGCAGTGGCGCGCCGCCCCGCTGCCCCGGATCCAGGCCGTGGATGCCACCCAGGGCCCCTCGAGCAGATCATGGGACTGTCCACGCTGAAGGTGACCACGGCATCGTCCTCCGGTGCCATCGAGATCAGCGGCCTGGACAAGGCGACCGCCGACCGGGTCGCCCGCGAGCTCACCGAGGTCGCCGAGCTGATCCCGGGAGATGCGACATGACCGGCGACACCACCGACACCACCGACCCCGCCGATGCCGCAGCCGTCACCCCGTCCACCTGGAGCCGCCTGAGCCCCCGGGTGATCTGGGTGGACCTGGTCCTGACACTGCTCTCCCTGATCCCCGGCCTCATCGCCCTGGCCATCACCCGCAGTTCCGCCTCCGGCGACGTCATCTGGCCGCTGGTCGGGCTGGCCGCCTTCGGTGTCCTCAGCGCCGTCGGCGACGCCGTACGCTGGCTGTTCACCCACTACCGTGTCTCCGGCTCCCACATCGAACTGCGCACCGGCGTGATCCTCCGCCAGCACCGCTCACTGCGCCTGGAACGCATCCGCAGCGTGGACATCGAGGCGAAACTGCGTCACCGCGTCTCCGGCCTACGGATGGTCAAGGTCGGCGCCGGCCAGCAGGCCAGCGCCGGTGAGTCGGCGTTCACACTGGACGCACTGTCGCAGCAGGACGCACTGAACCTGCAGGACGCTCTGCTCGCCTCGCGGTCCACGCGGTCGCAGCGTCCGACGCAGGCGACGGACACGCGCCCGGACGCCGACACCGACGCCGACGCCGACACAGAAAACAACGCCGACACCCCCACCGAACCGCTGAAGGTCTTCGCGACCTTCAACCCCCGCTGGGTCGTCTACAACATGTTCAACATCTGGGGCTACCTCCTCGCGCTCGGTGTGATCGGCGGCGCCTGGGGCATCCTGTCGATGGTCGGGATCGACCTGTTCGGGCTGATCGAGGGCCTGTACGACTGGGGCTCACTCGGCTGGCTCGGCATGACCGTCGCGATCGTCGTCGGGGTGACGCTGCTCGCCTGGATCGGTCTGACGCTGAACTACTTCGCCGAATACTGGCAGTTCGAACTTGCCCGTGTCCCCGGCCCCGACGGCACCCAGCTGCGCACCCGCCAGGGCCTGTTCACCACCCGTGAGGTCAACCGGGACGAGAACCGGATCCGCGGGGTACAGATCGCCGAACCGGTGTGGTGGCGGTGGCTGGGCATCACCGACACCCACGTGATCACCACCGGCCTGGACATCAACGCGATGACCGACCCGGCGGCGATCCTGCCGCGGGTGCACCGCGACGTCGCCAAGCGCACCGCGGCCGGCGTCCTGAACCAGGACGTCTCCCTGTACGACGTACCGCTGCGTCCGCACCCGAAGGTCGCACTGGTCCGTCGCCTGTGGTGGGCGATACTGGTGTCGCTGGCGGTCACCGTCGTCCTCGGCGGGGTTGTACTGTCTGACCTGCTGCCGGTGTGGACACTCTGGGCGCTCCCGGTGGTGTGGGCACTGTGCCTCACCGGCGCGGTCATCGCCTACCGGGCACTCGGCCACGCCGAGTACGGTCCCTACCTCATTCTGCGGTCGGGCCTGTTCTACCGGGCGACGGTCGTGCTGCGTCGGGACGCGGTGAGCACCGTGGGTGTGCGCGAGTCGGTGCTGCAACGATGGCTGGGACTGCGCACGGTCTCGGTGATGACCGCTGCGGGCTACGGTGGCTACGACCTGCCGGACGTCGGGGTCCGCGATGCCACCGCCCTGGCCGAGAAGTACTCACCCGGCATCCTCGACGGGTTCACCCATGAACTTCCGATGCCGCAGGGGCGTCCTACGGGTGCCGGGGAGGCGGGAGCTGCAACAACGGTACGCATCCCCGCCCCTGACCTGGCGCGCGGCGTGATGCTGCTGCTGATCGCCATGGCCTATGCGGTGGTGCACGCCGGGTTCGGATTCGGGGAATCCACCGCGGGCCTGTCGTGGTGGGACCAGGTGGCGGCCGGGGTGTCCGCCCTGGTCCTGGACAACCGGGCGTTCCCGATGTTCGCCATCCTCTTCGGCTATGGACTGGCCTGGAGCGTGCGGCGACAACGCGAACGCCAGGTGTACCGGGTGGACACCCAGCTGCGGCTGCGACGCCGGGCCTGGATGCTGCTGGCCATCGGTGCGGTGCATGCGGCACCGGTCTTCCCTGGCGAGATCCTCACGTCCTATGGTCTGGCGATCCTACTCATCGGATGGCTGCTGTTCCGTTCACAGCGCACCCTGCGCCGGGCTGCGGTGGTCACCGGCGTGTTCTACCTGGTGACCGTCACCGTCGGCATGATCATGCAGGCGTACTCGCGGGACGAGGCCGGGAGTGCGATTGCCGCGATCCCCGGCTATACGACGGCGGAGGATTGGGTGGAGCGGATCATCGGTGTGCCGATCGGCCCGGTGTTCCTCGCGGTGACTTATCCGCTGCTCCTGCTGGTGATCCTGGGGTTCATGGCAGGCAAGGCCCGGCTTCTGGAGGAGCCGGCGCAGCACCGTGTCCTGCTGGTCCGCACCGCCGTGTGGGGCATCGGTGCGTCTGTTCTCGGTGCCGTGCCGTCGGTGCTGGTGATGTCGGGTGTTCTGGAGACCGGCTGGGTCAACGAGGGCCTGATGATGTCCCTGCAGGTGTTGACCGGTGTTGCCGGCGGTGCCGGCTATGTCGCCCTGTTCGCCTTGTTCAGCGACCGGCTCGTGGCCGCGATGGGCAGGGTGATGACGGCGGTCATGGCGATGGGCAAGAGGTCGTTGACCTTCTACCTGCTCAACTCGGTCCTGGTCGCGGTGGTCCTGCACCCGGACCTGGTCGGGCTGTCGACCGGTCCGTTGGGGGCACTGGGGGTGGCGGCCGGTGCCTGGCTGGTGTCGCTGTCGCTGGCCACGGTACTGGAGCGGGCAGGATGCCCTGGCCCGATGGATCAGCTCATGGCCCGGGTCGTGAGGTGAGCGGCGCTGCGGGGCGGGAAGTGGGGCCGAACCCGCATGGCTCGGGGCAGGCGGTCAGTTCCCGGTGTGACCGGCGAGCAACGTGGCGAAGCCGCCGTCCGGGATGCGGAAGTCCTCGCTGGCCGCCTCGCTGGCGGCGTCACTGCTGGCGGTACCGGCAGTGTCAGCAGTGCCGGCAGTGTCGGCGGCCAGCCCGGCCACCCCGTCGACCCGGGTAAGCTGCGAAGCCAGTTCCCCGGCCGCCTGCCCAATGCGCCGGTCCAGGCCGGTGTCGGCACCGAAGTCCCCGGTCGCGGCGAAGACACCGGTCGGCAGGACCACGGCGTGCAGGAAGCCCAACAGCGGACGCACCGCATAATCCAGCACCATGGAGTGCCGTTCGGTGCCGGCGGTGGCGACCATCGTCACCGGGATCCCGTCGAGACTGCGCTTCTCCAAGGTGTCGAAGAACATCTTGAACAGCCCGGAGTAGCTGCCCTGGAACACCGGGGTCGCGACGATCAGGGCGTCCGCCCCGGTCACGGCACGCTGGGCATCCACCAGCGCCTCGGTGGGCATGTAGGTGGTCATGAAGGACGCCAGGTCGGACGCCAACACCCGCAGATCAACGGTGTGCACCTGCAGCCCCTCCCCCGCGGCGGTGACCTGACGGGTCGTGGCGGCGGCGATGGACTCGGCGACCTGTTTGGTCGTCGACGGGTTCGACAGGCCGGCGTTGACGATGACGAGTGTGCGCATCAGTTCTCCTCCTTTTCCTGCTCGCTGTTCTTCGCGGGTTCAACCTCGGCCAGTCCGGCCCGGGGCGGGTCGGACGGTACGTGTGCCGGACGCCGCGCCTCGAACTCGCGGCGCAGCACCGGCACGACCTGGGTGCCCAGGATCTCGATCTGTTCCAGGACCACGTCCTTCGGCAGTCCGGCATGGTCGACGAGGAACATCTGTCGTTGGTAGTCACCCACGGCATCGGCGTAGCCGAGGTAGCGCTCGATGACCTGGTCGACGGTGCCGACGGTCAGCGGGGTCATCTTCGTGAAGTCCTCCATCGACGGCCCGCCGCCGTAGACCGGTGCCTCGTCGAAGTAGGGGCGGAAGAGCTTCTTCGCCTCCGCCTCGGTGTCACCGATGAACACCTGCCCGCCGAGTCCGACGATCGCCTGGTCGGCCGACCCGTGACCGTAGTGCTCGAAACGCTGGCGGTAGAGCTGCACCATCTGCTGAGTGTGCTCGATGTTCCAGAAGATGTGGTTGTGGAAGAAGCCGTCGCCGTAGTAGGCGGCCTGCTCGGCGATCTCCGGGGAGCGGATCGAGCCGTGCCAGACGAACGGCGGGGCGCCGTCCAACGGTCGGGGTGTAGCGGTGAAGCCCTGCAGCGGGGTGCGGAACTTCCCCTTCCAGGTGACGTTCTCCTCCCGCCACAGCCGCCGCAGCAGGTGGTAGTTCTCCACGGCCAGCGGGATGCCCTGCCGTATGTCCTGTCCGAACCACGGGTAGACCGGGCCTGTGTTGCCGCGTCCCATCATCAGGTCGAGGCGCCCTTCGGTGAGGTGCTGGGCGTAGGCGTAGTCCTCGGCCAGCCGGACCGGGTCATTGGTGGTGATCAGTGTGGTGGCGGTGGAGAACCGGAGCGTCGAGGTCTGCGCGGCGAGGTTGGCCAGCAGGATCGGCGGGTTCGCCGGGGCGGCGAAGGGCGGGTTGTGGTGCTCGCCGGTGGCGAAGACGTCGAGACCGACCTCCTCGGCCTTCTTCGCGTAGTCGACGGTGGCGGTGATGCGCTCGTGTTCGGACGGGGTGCGTCCGGTGACAGGGTCGGTGGTGACGTCGCCGATGGTGAAGATTCCGAAGTCCATGCCCCCATCATGCACCCACATAGGTGACATGTCAACTATATGACGGGTTACCGCGCGGCCGCGCTCACGCCCCCGCGCAGCTTGACCTCGCGCAGGATCGTCAACCGGTGGAGATCCAACATGGGTCCAGCGTAACCGGCAGGCCCGGGTCCTACCCGCCGCGCGAGAGCTGCCCGTCGCGGGATGCCCGCCAGCGGCTCAGCACCCGGTGCATGATCTCGATGATCACCGCGCCACCGGCACCGACCAGCAGGCCGGTCACGATCAGCTCGGTGTCCCCGATCTCCAGCAGCACCAGCTCACGGATGAACGGCACCGTGAAGATCAGCAGGTAGGCGGCCACACAACTGCACAGCAGCACCACCTTCCACCAGTTCAGCGGACGCGCCACAATCCCCAACACCCACAGGCCCATCACGATCAGCGCAACCAGCACCGCCGTCCCGGCCTGATCCCGTTCGATCGTCGGGGCGTCCCCACCGGGGTAGACCAGGATCCACATCAGCACCGAGATACCGCCGACGAGCACACCGGCCGGTATCGCCAGGGACAGCACCCGGGAGACGAAGCCGTCCCGAGGACGTTCATTGTTCGGCGCCAGCGAAAGGACGAACGCCGGGATGCCGATGGTGAACCAGCCGGTGATGGTCACATGGATCGGCTGGAAGGGGAAGGAGATCCCCAGCACCGCCACCACGATCGCCAGCACCACCGAGTAGACCGTCTTGGTGAGGAACAGGTTCGCGACGCGCTCGATGTTGCCGATGACCCGGCGTCCCTCCCCGACGACCTTCGGCAACGCGGAGAACTTGTTGTTCAGCAGGACGAGCTGCGCCACGCTGCGGGTCGCCGGTGCGCCGGACCCCATCGCCACACCGATGTCGGCCTTCTTCAACGCCAGGACATCGTTCACCCCGTCACCGGTCATCGCCACGGTGCGGCCCTCCCGGTGCAGTGACTCCACCATCTGCCGCTTCTGCTCCGGGCCGACGCGTCCGAAGACATTGGCGCGGGCGACCTCGGCATCGAACTCCTCCTCGCCCAGGTCGCCGAGTTCCCGGGCGTCAACCGCCACGAGCTCCCGGTCGGTCGCGCCCCGGGCGACCGCGGCCACGGAATCCTGGTTGTCGCCGGAGATGATCTTCACGTCGACGTCCTGCGTCTCGAAGAAGTCGACGGTCTCGCGGGCGTCGGGACGCAGCTCCTGGCTCAGGGTCACCAGCACCGGGTCCTCGAGCACCGGGGCGCCCTCCATCCCGGAGTCCTCGCCGGGGGCGTCCAGGGTGCCGTCGACGCGTCCGAACGCTAGGACGCGCAGGCCCTCATCGCCGAGTGCTGCGGCGGTGTCCGCCGCGGTGGTACCGGACGTCAGCAGGACGTCCGGAGCACCCATGATCCATGCCGCATCCTCGGTCTGGACGCCGGAGTACTTCCACTTCGAGTTGAACGGGATCTCGGTCCCGTCCAGTGGCTGCGCGGCCTCGTGATCTGCGGCCTCGTGATCTGCGGCCTCGTGATCGGTGGGATCTGTGAAATCGCCGAGTCCGTCGAGGATCGCCTCGGAGGTGCCGTTGTGCTCCTCCTGGGCGGCCAGCATCGCGACCAGCTCCGCCCGGCGCGATGCCTCGACCGGGGAACCGTCGGCCAGCGACACCTCGTCCAGGACCATCTTGTTGGTGGTCAGTGTGCCGGTCTTGTCGGTGCACACCGTATTCACCCGGGCCAGGCCCTCGATGGCGACCAGCTCATTGACCAGCGCCTTGTACTGGCCGAGCCGGATCACACCGGCGGCGAAGGCGATGGAGGTCATCAGCACCAGGCCCTCGGGGATCATCGGCACGATCGCCGCCGCCATCGACAGGATCGACTCGCGCAGACCGGTGCCGGAGCGCACCAGCTGCGTCCAGATCGTGAGGATGCCGGTCGGGATCAGCAGCCAGGTGATCACCTTGAGGATGCTGTTGATGCCGCTCATCAGGATCGAGTCGGTCAGCGAGAACTCGCTGGCCTCACTGGCGAGCTTGGCGGCGTAGGCCTCGTCGCCGACCTTCTCGGCGATGAACACCCCGGAGCCGCCGGTGACGAAGGACCCGGAGAGGATCTCGTCGCCTTCATACTTGTGCACCGCATCGGCCTCACCGGTGAGCTGGGATTCGTCGACGGTGAGTTCGCCGCGGACGACTGAGCCGTCCACCACAATCTCGTCGCCGGAGCGCAACAGGATGAGGTCGTCGGCGACGACCTCGGACTGGTGCACGGTGATCTTCTCCCCGTCACGCAGCACCGTCGGCTGGGTCTCCCCCACGATCCGCAGGTTCGCCAGGGTGCGTTTCGCCCGGAGTTCCTGGATCATGCCGACCGCGGAGTTGGCGATGATCAGCAGACCGAAGGCCGCGTTGATCCAGGAGCCGGTGGCCAGCACGATCGCGGCGAGCACGCCGAGGATCGCGTTGACCCGGGTGAAGACATTCGCCCGGGTGATCTGCCAGACGCTGCGTCCGGTACTGCGCCGCACCTGGTTCGTCCGGCCGTCGTGCTTGCGCTGGGCGACATCCTTGCTGCTCAGCCCCCGGTGGAGGTCCGGGGTGCCGGAATCTGCCGCTGTGTCTGTCATTTCCCCTGCACCTCTAGCGGCCCAGGAACTCCGGCGGACGCTTCGCTGCACGGGCGGCGCGAGCTTCGGCGGCGTCCTCGCTGACCCAGCAGGCACTGCCGAGCATGTCCATCTCGGCGAGCAGTGCCTTGCTCGGCTCAGTGTGGGAGGGGTTGTTCAGCACCAGCTTGAAATGGTGCATCGACATCGGCGCCAGCCCGGCGATGTGGTGGGCGAAGGCGAGGGCCTCGGCGGAGTCGCCGGCGCGGGTGGCGAACCCGCTGGTGACCGCGGCCTGCTGGTCGACCTTCTCACCGGCGATCAGGACGTTGCGCGCGCCCGAGCCGCCGAGCAGTTCGACCGCGCGGCTGATCGTCCAGCGGTCCAGCGCGAAGCCGTGGTTCACCGCCGGCACCCACGCCTTGGCACCGGGCCCCATGACCCGCAGGTCACAGGACAGCACCAACTGGCAGCCCGCGCCGACGGCCGGGCCCTGGACATCGGCGATGACCGGGAAAGGCACCGAGGAGATGGCGGCGATCATCTTCTCGACGGTGGCGAAGAATCCGGCGGCGTAGGCCCCGCCCTTCAGGTTCGCCCCGGCGCAGAACGCGGGTCCCTCGCCGCGGATCAGGACGGCGCGCACAGGAACCTCGGCCTCGCCGGACGCAACGGACGTGCTCGGCGCACCCGGCGCGTCCGACCCGTCGCCGGCGAGCTCCTCCAACGCTGCGGCGATCGCCGTGCACAGCTCGGCGTCCAGGGCGTTACGACGCTCCGGGCGGCACAGGGTCAGGATCGCGACCTTTCCGTCCCGCTCGACCCGAAGTCCATCACTGACGGTGGTGTCTGTTGCTGCCACGACTGCTCTCTCCGACTCTCGTGCCGGGCACTGACGCCAGTGCCCCTTCTGAGGTTCCATTGTTGCCGAATGCATCTCCGGCTGCAGCGACAGGGGGTGGGGTACTAGTTCTCCGGGGTGTCGCGCGGGTCCGCGCCGACGCGACCGGCAGCTGTCTCGTCGTCGTCGAGGGCGGTGATCGCGTCGATGTCGGCGGTGGTGAGCTCGAAACCGTCGACGTCCAGGTTCTCGCGCACCCGCTCGGGCTTGCTGGAGCGGGGGAATACGACAATGCCCTGCTGCAGATGCCAGCGGATGATGACCTGGGCGGGAGTGACCCCGTGGGTCTCGGCGATGCCGGCGATGACCGGGTGGTCGAGCAGACCGCGCCCCAGCGGGGTCCAGGACTGGGTGACGATACCGCGCTTGGAATCGTCGGCACGCTGTGCCCGCTGCGAGAGCCCCGGGTGCAACTCGATCTGGTTGATGGCCGGGACGACGCCGGTCGCCTCGGTGATCGCGTCGAGGACCTCAGGGTAGAAGTTCGCCACACCGATACTGCGGGTCTTGCCTGCGGCACGTAGGTCGATCAGCGCCTTCCAGGAGTCGACGTAGCGCTCCTCGTGCGCCGACGGCCAGTGGATGAGGTAGAGGTCGACGTAGTCCAGCCCGAGGTTGCCCAGGGAGGCCTCGATGGCCTTCTTCGCCGAGTCGAAGCCCTGGTCGGAGTTCCACAGCTTGGTGGTGATGTAGAGGTCCTCGCGGGTGACCTCGCCGTCGGCGATGGCGTCGGCGACGGCGCGTCCGACGTCCTTCTCGTTGCCGTAGATTGCGGCGGTGTCGATGTGTCGGGCGCCGGCGGTGATGGCGGCGCGGACCGAGGAGTAGGCGTCCTCCGGGGAGAGTTCCCAGACACCGAGGCCGAGCTGGGGGATATCGTGTCCGTCGTTGAGGGTGATGGGGTTGGTCTTGAAGTCTGTCGTGCCTGTCGTGTCAGTCATGCTGGCCAGCGTAGGATGCTTTGCCGGTTCACGCACGGATCGATTCATCGCGACCGGTTGAGCAGCCGACTGCGCGGGACTGTGGTCGACAAACCTTGACAAAGCGTTGGGTTTATACAACACTTTGTCTTATGTCCCCGAAGAAGAAGCCTGCCGAGCCGATCCACAACCGGATCCGTGTGCTGCGTGCGGAACGGGACATGTCACGGGCGCAACTCGCTGAACTTCTCGACGTCAACCCGCAGACAGTGGGCGCTCTGGAACGCGGCGACCACTCCCCCAGTCTCGACCTCGCCTTCCGCGTCTGTGAGACCTTCGGGCTTCCCGTCGAGGCCGTGTTCAGCCGCACCGAGTTCTCCCCCATGTCCAGCGCGATCTACTCACGAGGCGAAAGGAAGGAACTGTCATGAAGGACCAGACACTCATGTCCAGACTGTCCTCCCGGGCGACCGGACGCTCCCGTCGCCAGGCGGACAACTGGCGACAACGGGAGGCGACCCTGGCGACCTCACTGCCGAGGTGGCGCACCGAAGCTCGTACCCACCTGCTGATCCGAGTCTTCCTCGGGTGCCTGGCCTTCGGCGTCGTCACCGCGATCGTCCAGATCTTCTGGTTCCCGTTCCTCTTCGCCTGGCTGCCATTCACCCTTGCCACGTGCATCAGTTGGACGATGCTGCGCATCGTGGTCAACACCCGCGACGTCGCACCGGCCGAGGAACTCGACGAGTACGAGAACGAGGTCGTGCGCACCTGGCAGGTCGCCGCCTACGGAATGTTCAGCACGTTCACCCTGGCGGTGGCCTTCTACATGGTCTTCCTGCCGGTCATCAACCCGGACGGCCTCGACCACTGGATCTACAGTGGAGGCCTGTTCACCATCCTGGGCCTCATGGCCATCATCGCGATGCCCACCATCGCCTACGCCACCACCTTCGGCCCGGTCCCGGCCCCCGGGACCACCCCGCCGGAGGACGCTGATGCCGAGCAGGATGACACCAACAGCGGCCCCGACCCTGGCACGACCGCCGATACCGACACCAGTACCGACACCACCACCCCGACCAGAGGAGCACCGCATGCCCACCCTGGAGCTTGATCAACTCAACAAGACCTTCGGTGCCGGAGACACCGCCGTCCGAGCACTGACCGACATGAGCTTCACCGTGAACACCGGCGAGGTCTACGGCTTCGTCGGATCCAACGGCGCAGGCAAATCCACCGCCATGCGCATCGCACTGGGTGTGCTCGCCGCCGACTTCGGCGAAGCCCGGGTGGACGGTGTCCCCGTCAACGACGACATCCGCCGACGCATCGGCTACATGCCCGAGGAACGCGGACTCTACGACAAGGAAGGCATCCTCGACCAACTGGTCTTCTTCGGACGCCTCCACGGCATGACCAAACAGGCCGCCACGGCGTCAGCCACAGCCCTGCTCGAACAGCTCGGACTCGGCGAACGCATGGTGTCCAAGCTGCAGGAGCTGTCACTGGGTAACCAACAGCGCGTCCAGCTGGCCGCCTCGCTGGTCCACACCCCGAACATCCTCATCCTCGACGAGCCCTTCAGCGGCCTCGACCCCGTCGCCGTCAACGTGATGAGCGACCTGCTGCTGCAGAAGGCGAAGGAAGGCGTGCCCGTGTTGTTCTCCTCCCACCAGCTCGACCTGGTGCAGCGACTCTGCGACCGGGTGGGCATCATCACCCACGGCCAGATGCGCGCCGAAGGCACCGTGGACGAACTGCGCAACCGCGGCCCCGTCCAGTACGAAGTCACCACCGCTGCCCGGGGCTGGTACCCGGCCGGCACCACCCTGATCGAAGACGCCGGAGCGTCCGTCATCCTCGACGCGTCCGACGCCGGTGAAGGTGCCGACCAGGAGATCCTCCACGCCGCCCTCGAGTGCGGCCCGGTCCACGGCTTCATCCGTCGCGTCCCCGATCTCAACGATCTGTTCAAGGAGGTCGTCGCAGCATGAGTACCCACACCAGCCCGTCCCCGTCCCCCACTCCCACCGGCTCCGCCACCTCGGACGCCTCGGACACACTGCCGTCCTACTCCCGACTCAGCGCGATCACGACCGTCACCGGTCGCGAGGTACAGGTCGCGGTGAAGAACAAAGGCCTGATCGCCACCTTCATCATCATGCTGGTTGTCGTCATCGCCGGCGTGGCCGCGCTGGCCTACTTCACCGGCCGCGACAGTGACGACCCCTCCCTGGTCGTCGCCGGCACCGACTCCACCTCCGTCACCGCCGTGGTCGGAGACAGCCTGGACATCTCCGAGGCCGCCGACCGGGACGCTGCGGTGTCCGCCGTCGAGGACGGCAAAGATGCCGCTCTGGTCTACGCCGACGGACAGTTCGAGCTGATCAGCGACGGAGAGCCCGACACCACCATCGCCGCGGCAGCCCAGGCCGCCGCGTCCAACCTCGCCCAGAATGAGGCCCTCGATGCCGTCGGGGTGGATCCGCAGGACTTCACAGAGGCCCTGCCGGACGACACGCTGGTCACCACCGACCTGGCCGACGAGGCCACCGACGAAGACTTCGGTGCCGTGGTGCTCATCATGCTGGGCATCATGGTGCTGATGACCTTCATCATCACCTTCGCCGGCAATGTCGGCGGTCGAGTCACCGAGGAGAAGGCGTCGCGGGTCGTCGAGATCATCCTGGCGACCATCCGGCCGATCGACCTGCTGGTCGGCAAGGTGCTGGCAATGCTCATCGTCGGTTTCGTGAGTACCGCCATCATCCTCGGCGTCGCCTTCGCCGGCCTGGCGATGACGGACATGTTGGACGAGGTCTCCCTCGACCCGCTGGCCCTGGTCCTCCTCCTGGTGGCGTTCATCCTGGGCATGCTGTTCTTCAGCTCACTGTATGCCGCCGCCGGTGCCCTGGTCAGCAAGGCCGAGGACCTCAACAGCACCCAGACCCCGGTGATGCTGCTGTGGTTCGCCACCCTGTTCCCGCCGATCTACGGCCTCAACTTCCTGGATTCCGCCGTGATGCAGGTGCTGTCCTGGATCCCGCCGGTGTCGATGGGTACCGCGCCTATGCAGTACGTGGCCGGCAACTGGAGCCTGTGGATGTTCCTGGCGTCCTATGCCGTGTTCATCGTGGCCACCGCACTGCTGTTGCTGTTGGTGGCCCGGATCTACCGCGGGTCGATCCTCTACAACGGCAAGAAGATGTCCTGGCGCGCGGCGTTCTCCTCCGGAGGCGCGAAGTAACGCAGTAACGCCAGAGACCCCGTCACCCGTGGAAGGTGACGGGGTCTCTTGCGTGGGGTAAGACTAACGCGCGTCGATCAGGTCGATGATGAAGACCAGGGTGCGCCCGGCGAGCGGGTTGCCGGCGCCGGCGGGGCCGTAGGCCAGCTCCGGGGGGATGGTCAGCTTGCGGCGGCCGCCGACCTTCATGCCGGGGATGCCTTCCTGCCAGCCCTGGATCAGGCCGGACAGCGGGAACTCGATGGTCTGGCCACGGTCCCACGAGGAGTCGAACTCCTGGCCGGACTCGTAGTCCACGCCCACGTAGTGAACCTCGACCATGCCGCCAGCCGCAGCCTCTGCACCGTCACCGAGCGTGATGTCCTCGATGATCAGCTCGGACGGCGCGGGGCCGGACTGCGGGTCGATGGTGGGCTTGCTCATGCGGTAGCTCCTAGTTGTCGCGAAGAGTTGTCTCGGAGAGTAGTCGTGAAAAAAGACTGCAGAGTGTCGTTTCTAACCAGTTCAGTTTAGCAGGGGCCCACGGAAAAACCCGGCCCTCCACACAACATTCGTGTGGTGGACCGGGTTGTCAGCGACCGACGCCGGCGGAGCGTCCTATCGCTTGTCGCGGGGGACGAACTCGCGGTAGTTCTCGCCGGTGTAGATCTGACGCGGGCGGTTGATCTTCGCCGTCGGGTCGTTGATCTGCTCCAGGTAGTGGGCGATCCAGCCGGGGATGCGGCCCATGGCGAACAGGACGGTGAAGAAGTCCGCCGGGAAGCCCATGGCACGGTAGATCAGGCCGGTGTAGAAGTCGACGTTCGGGTAGAGCTTGCGGGAGATGAAGTAGTCGTCGTTGAGGGCGATCTCCTCCAGCTTCATCGCGAGGTCGAGCAGGTGGTCGCCACCGAGGTGCTCGAGGATCTCGTGGGTGGACTCCTTGACGATCGCGGCACGCGGGTCGTAGCTCTTGTAGACGCGGTGACCGAAGCCCATGAGCTTGACGCCCGGCTCCTTGTTCTTCACGCGGGTCATGAAGTCGGTTGCGTCGCCACCGTTGGCGTCGATCTCCTCGAGCATCTCGAGGACGGCCTGGTTGGCGCCACCGTGCAGCGGGCCGGACAGGGCGTTCACGCCAGCGGCGATGGAGGAGTAGATGTTGGCCTGAGCCGAACCGACCATACGGACGGTGGAGGTGGAGCAGTTCTGCTCGTGGTCGGCGTGCAGGATCAGCAGCTTGTCCAGGGCCTTCGCCAGCACCGGGTCGACCTCGTAGTCCTCGGTCGGGTAGCCGAACATGTTGCGCAGGAAGTTCTCACGCGCGTTCAGCTTGTTGTCCGGGTACATGTAGGGCTTACCCTTGGACGCACGGTAGGCGTAGGCGGCCAGCATCGGAACCTTCGCCATGAGGCGGTAGGTGTTCTTCAGCTGGAAGTCCTTGTTCAGCGGGTCGAGCTCGTTCTCGTAGTAGGTGGCGAGAATGTTGACCGAGGATGCCAGGACGTTCATCGGGTGCGCATCGCGCGGGAAGATCTTGAACTGGCTCTTGAAGTCCTCATCCAGCAGGGTGTGCTTGCGGATGTTGTCGTTGAACTCGTTGAGCTGGGTCTCGTTCGGGAGCTCACCGTTGATCAGCAGGTAGCTCACCTCGTTGAAGGTGGCGTTGTTGGCCAGATCGGCGATGTCGTAGCCGCGGTAACGCAGGATTCCAGCGTCGCCGTCGATGTAGGTGATCTCGGAGAAGGTGGACCCGGTGTTCACGTAGCCCGGGTCGATCGTGGTCATACCGGTCTCGGCGAGCAGCTTGCCCAGCGCGAATCCGGAGTTACCCTCCTTCGCCTCAACGATCGGCATCTCGTACTCACCACCGGGGTAGTGGAGAACGGCCTTGTCCTGGTTGTCGGAAGCCATTGACATCCCTTTCGTAATTCAGGTGCTTCGGTGCTTTCGGTTGTGTCCACAGGCGGGGGTGAGCCTGCCTGAAGCCCGCATCGACTCGTCCGGCCTGCGCCGACATGTAGGCTCAGTAAACCGTGAGATCGTGGGATAGGACACACTCTACCGAATGGGCGGGCCGGGCAACACAGTAGGGTCATACGGTATCCCCTTTTTTCACCCCCAATGTCCCACTGACAACCCCTTCGGACCCCCAACTTCCCGCGGGTAGGGACAAGGTGTTCCACTGACAGCGGGCGAGGGACTAGGCTGTCCGACGTACCAGTTCCACCCCGACGGCGGCATGCTCCCGACTCGGCTCACTAGGAACCCCTACGAACAAGGACTAGAAGAGTACCCACGATCATGAGCGACCAGTTCCCCACCCTGCCTGAGAACCTCCTCCCCTCCGACGGCCGTTTCGGCTGCGGCCCCTCGAAGGTACGTCCCGCACAGCTGGAGGCGATCGTCGCCGGCGGCAGCGACGTCATCGGCACCTCCCACCGCCAGCCGGCGGTGAAGAACCTCGTCGGCTCGGTCCGTGAGGGCCTGGCCGACCTGTTCAACCTGCCCGAGGGCTACGAGATCATCACCTCCCTCGGTGGGGCGACGGCGTTCTGGGACTCCGCGTCCTTCGGCCTGATCCGCAACAAGTCCGCGCACCTGACCTACGGCGAGTTCTCCGGCAAGTTCGCCACCGTCTCCAAGAAGGCCCCGTGGCTGGACGCCCCGGAGGTCATCGCCAACGAGCCGGGCACCGCCCCGTCCCCCAGCGCCCTCGACGGTTCGGACGCCGACCTTGTCGGCTGGGCCCACAACGAGACCTCCACCGGCGCAATGGTCCAGGTCGCCCGCCCGAAGACCGACGCCCTGGTCGCCATCGACGCCACCTCCGGCGCTGGCGGCCTGCCCGTCGACATCGCCGAGACCGACGTCTACTACTTCTCCCCGCAGAAGTGCTTCGCCTCGGACGGTGGCCTGTGGTTCGCCGCCTTCTCCCCGGCCGCCCTGGAGCGTGTCGAGGAGATCGCCGCCACCGACCGCTACATCCCGGCCTTCCTGGACCTGAAGACCGCCGTGGACAACTCGCGCAAGAACCAGACCTACAACACCCCGGCCGTCGCCACGCTGCTGATGCTGGACAACCAGGTCAAGTGGATGAACGACAACGGTGGTCTGGACGGCATGGTCGCCCGCACCTCGGAGTCCTCCTCGACCCTCTACAACTGGGCCGAGTCCCGCGCCGAGACCTCCCCGTTCGTTACCGACGCCGCCAGCCGTTCGCTGGTCGTCGGCACGATCGACTTCGACGACTCCATCGACGCCGACGTCATCGCCAAGACTCTGCGCGCCAACGGTGTCCTGGACACCGAGCCCTACCGCAAGCTGGGCCGCAACCAGCTGCGCATCGGCATGTTCCCGGCCATCGAGCCGGACGACGTGCACACCCTGACCAAGGCGATCGACCACATCCTCGACTCCGGCATCGCCACCAAGTAGGAGCCGCCGGGCGGGGTGGAGTCGGCGCATCCGCCCGAGTGGCCGCCGGTCGCTCCACCGACTGCAGGATAACCATGCCCCCAGGCACGTTTTCCGCGCGAAACCGTACCTGGGGGCATGGTCATTTGGGTCGTGGCTGTGTGGGAGCATCGTGTTTCGGGTGCGTGGCTACATGCGACCGGGAGCTACCGGCGCCCCACGTCGCTACAGCGCGACCACCTGTTTCTGCGCTACAGTTGCCGTAATCACCACAGCATGAAGTCACGGAGGTCACCGATGCAGGAACTGCAGTTCGTCCAGGACGACAGCGACCCCTCATCCCTGGTGCTCCGCGCCGTCGACGGCGACCAGGAGTTCTTCCTGCCCGTCACCGACGAGCTGACCGAGTTCCTGGACATCGCCGTGGAACTCTCCGCCCAGGATGCCCCGTCCGACACCGGGACCACTACCAGAGTCTCAGCGGCCACCGACCAGGCAGCACAGGATGCCGCAGCCGTTGTCAGCACAGACAGCGCAGGCAGCGCAGACAACACAGGCAGCGCAGGCAGCGCAGGCGTTGTCGAGGACGGCAATGACAGTGATGGCGAGGACGCCGCAGTCGAGGCACACGGGGACAGGCCTGCCGGGGACGCGTTGAGCGCAACCAACACCCCGGCCGAGAACGTGCCGCACAAGGAGCGGATCCACCTGCGCCCCCGCGAGATCCAGGACCGGATCCGCCACGGCGAGACGGTCGAGCAGATCATCGCCGCCACCGGCATGGAGGAGCGCCGTGTCCGCCCCTACGCCGCGCCGATCGACATGGAGCGTGCCCGCATCGCCGAGCTCGCCCGGGACGCCTACCCGGTGCGTTCGGACGGCCCGGCCGACCAGCCCCTGCGCGAGGTCCTGGCCACCGCCTTCGGCGCCCGCGGCGAAAGCCTGCGCGCCTCGACGTGGACTGCGGCGATGGACAACTCCGACCACTGGGTCGTCTCGGTGTCCTGGGCGAAGGGCAACCGGCCGGGGGGGACCCGGTTCATCGCGGACTTCCGCTACATCCCGGCCGACCAGGACCCTGCGACGGCGGTGCCGGTGAACTCGGTGGCCTCCGACCTCATCGACCCCCGGTTCGAGCGTCCGGTGCGCACCGTCTCCCCCCTGATCCCCGCCAGTCGCCAGGACTCCGGTGAGGAGCCCTACGGTGACGATGATCCCGGTGCCGCCGCAGCAGAGGCCGCAGCCGCCGCGGGCTGGGGCGAACCTGCCCCCTCCCAGGACGACCCGGGCAACAACGCAGACGCCGATACGAACACCGGCGCCGGCGGAGACGCTGCGGCCGACCCGGCCGCTGATGATCAGGCCAACGCCCCCGTCGACCTCTTCGGCGACCGCACAGACCGGGCCGATCATGCCGAGGACGGTCGTCCCCGCCGCAAGAAGCAGGCGGTCACCCCGCATTGGGAGGACGTCCTGCTCGGCGTGCGCACCAACCCGCGCGCCAACGGCCGGAACCGGAAGAAGTAGCCGGTGGGAGCCTCCGCCGGGTCGTCGTCGACGACCATCACCACCATGTGGTTCGTCACCGCCGCCGTCCCCCGGGACGTGCTGACCGCCGAGCCCGCCGCCGACCGTGGTTTCGCTCGAAAGTACCTCGCCCAGCTGGCCGTGGAACTACCGGACGCCGGTTTCTCCGCCCCGGTGCACATCGGCGACTTCGACATGAACCGCTCCACCCCTCCGAGCCCGGACGAGTTCTACATCGGCGGCTACGCAGGCCTGTCGGTCGTGCAGACCGTGATCCCCGGGCTGACCAAACTCTCGGAGATTCCGGCACCCTACCTGGGGCTCGTCGCCGCCGCGGACATCTACGCCACCTGCCGCACGCCGGACGACCCGTCCGGCCTCGGCGGTTTCGCGCACTGGTCCGGCGGCACGCTGAAGCGGGCGTTCACGGCGACCCGGGAGACCGTCCACGAGGACACCGGCCTACCGGAGTCCTTCGAGGCACCGTTCTGGGAGGGCAACGAGGAGACCACCGGCATCCAGCTGCCGTTCATCCCCGGCAAGATGGGGGACGCCGCCATCGGCCACTGGCTGGGTTTCCGGGTGGCGCGGGACGGCCTGGACATCCCGGTGTCCGCCTTCGCGGTGGACGGACGCCCGGCCCAGCGCTCCCGCCCGGCGGGCCGTCCCACCGCCACCACATCAGCGGCGGGGTGGGGATCTGCGTCGGCATCTGGGGCGGCCGGCGACGGGGCCGACTACGACGTCTACGACGACTACGCCGAGGCGAAGGCCCCCTCCAGCCGCGACACCGGTGAACTGCTGCGCAGTGCGGCGGGGTCGGTGTTCACCGGGGTCGGCAACGGTGTCCGTGCCAGCGCGAAGTTCCTGCGCACCGGGGCGAACCGGATCGGCGATGAAGTCCGGCGCCGCGCCCGCAACACCGGACGCTAGTACTGGCCCCTAATACTGGGCGGCGTAGAAACCGATCGCCGCAGAGGTCGCCACATTGAGCGAATCCGTGCCCGGCGACATCGGGATCTTCGCCCGGACGTCGGCGGCACGCATCGCATGCTCGGTCAGCCCGGGCCCCTCGGCCCCGACCATCACCGCGACCTTGTCCGCCCCGGCGACGGCCTCGGCCAGGGTGGTGTCGGTGTTCGGGGTCATCGCCACCACCCGGTAGCCACGCTCCTGCAGATCAGCCAGGCCGCGCTGCCAGGTCGTCGGCCGGTCCCCCAGATGCGCGAACGGGACGCGCAGTACATGCCCCATCGACACCCGCACCACCCGGCGGTACAGCGGGTCGGCACATCCCGCCCCCAGCAGGACGGCCCCCACCCCGAGACCCGCGGCGTTGCGGAACAGCGCCCCGATGTTCTCGTGGTCGCCGACCCCCTCCAGCACCGCGATCACCCGGGAGTTCTCGTCCGACGCCAGAGCGTCCAACACCTCCGTGGCCTCAAGTTCCGCAACCCGGTCGGCGGCGGCGACCAGGCCACGGTGCATGTCGAACCCGGCGACCACGGCGAGCACCTCCCTGCTCACCTCGTAGAACGGCACGCCGTCCAACCCGGCGGCGAGTGCGGCGTCATCAGCCGCGGCATCCTGCAACTGCTCCAACCGGTGGGCGAAGCCCACCACACACCGCACCGGGTAGCGCGAGGTCGCCAGCCGGGGCACCACCAGGTTTCCCTCAGCGATGACCAAGCCCTTGCCCCCGGGAAGGTCGGGACGTCGGTCGGAGGAGTTCAGGTCACGGACGTCGTCCAGGCGGGGGTCGGCGGCGTCGTCGATGCGGATCACAGGATTCACGGGAGGCACAGGAGTCACCGGGATCAGCCGATCGCGTCCATGATCGGGTCAATGCCGAAGTACACCACGAACAGTGCCGCCACCAGGTACATCAGCCAGTGCAGCTGCTTGCCCTTGCCGGTGACCAGGTACATCACCGCACAGGCGATGAAGCCCATGCCGATGCCGTTGGCGATGGAGTAGGTGTACGGCATGATCACGATGGTCAGGAACGCCGGCAGCGCGATCTCGAGCTTGGTGAAGTCGATGTCGGTGATCTGCGCCATCATCATCGCACCGACGACGACCAGCACCGGGCCGGCGGCCTCGATCGGCACCACGGAGTACAGCGGGGTGAGGAACATGGCGGCCAGGAAGATCAGGCCGGTGACCACGTTCGCCAGGCCGGTGCGGGCACCGTCGCCGATACCGGCGGCGGAGTCGACGAAGACCGTGTTGGACGAAGCGGACACCGAGCCTCCGACGACCGCGCCGGCACCCTCGACGATCAGGGCGGTGCGCAGGTTCGGCAGGTTTCCCTGCTTGTCGACCAGCTGGGCCTGCTTACCCAGTGCGGTCATCGTGCCCATGGCGTCGAAGAAGTTCGCCAGCACCAGGGTGAAGATCAGCAGGCAGGCGGACAGGGCGCCGACCTGTGCGAATCCGCCGAAGATGTCCACGGCTCCGACCAGACTCAGGTCCGGCACGCTGCCGAGGGAGTCGGGGATCTCCGGGGTGGCCATCGCCCAGCCCTTGCCGGCTTCGCTGTCGAAGGGCCCGGCGACAGCCTGCAGGATCATGGCGATGACGGTGGTGGCGATGATGCCGATGAACAGCCCGCCGCGCACCTTCTTGGCGACCAGGATGCTGCAGATCAGCAGGCCGGCGACGAAGATCACCGTCGGCCAGGACGCCAGCGACCCGCCGTCGCCGAGGGTGACGGGCACGGTTGTGTTCGCAGCGTCCGGAACTCGGGTGACGAAACCGGAGTCGACGACACCGACCATGGCGATGAACATGCCGATACCGACACTGATCGCCGCTTTCATGTAGTTCGGGATGGCGTTGAACACGGCTTCACGGAAACCGGTGACCGCGAGCAGCACGATGATGATGCCGTCGATCACGACCAGGCCCATCGCCTGCGGCCAGGTCAGCCCCTCGGTGGCGACGAAGGTGACCGCCACCAGTGTGTTGATACCCAGACCTGCGGCGATGCCGAAGGGGTAGCGGGCGAAGATACCGAATGCGATGGTCATCACACCGGCGGCCAGGGCCGTCACCGCAGCCACCCGGGAGGTGCCGAGGACATCACCGTTGACGTCCTCGACGGTGCCGAGGATCAACGGGTTGAGGATGATGATGTAGGCCATCGCGAAGAACGTGACCACACCGGCGCGCACTTCGGTACCCACGGTGGAGCGTCGCTCGGTGATGTGGAAGAACCGGTCGATGGCGCTGAGCTGACTCGTCGCGTCCCCGGAGGTTTTCTGCTGGTGATCGGCGCTCGTCCCGCCGGCGGTTTCAGGCATGGATACAGACATTTCCACCCCGGGGGATACTGCGCAACTGAAACCGTCGCTTGTGGCAGCATAGGGGCATGCAGTCTTCTCCTTTCCGGGTGCGCACCCTGTCCGCCGTTGTCGTCGGTGGACTGCTGGTGTCCACCCTCCCCGCCTGCGGGGACAGTGGAGGTGACGCCGCCGTCACCGGGGACACGACGGTGCTCAGCGCCGAGATCCTCGACGAGCATGACTTCGACAGCACAGCCTTCACCCAGGGTCTGGAGGTCATGCCGGAGGGTGACCTGTTGGTCGGCACCGGGCTCAACGGGGAGTCCCGGATCTACCGTGCCCCGGTGCAGGACGCCACGAACCCGCCGGTCAGCGACGACCTTGCGGAGAAGTACTTCGGTGAGGGGGTCACCCTGCACGAGGACACCGTGTGGCAGTTGACGTGGAAGGAAGGCATCGCCTTCCAGCGCGACGCCGAGACCCTGGAGGTCACCGGCGAGGCGTCCTATGACGGCGAGGGGTGGGGGATCTGCTCCGACGGTGAGCGTCTGGTGATGTCGGACGGTTCGGACGCCCTGACCTTCCGCGATGCGGACACCTTCGAGCCGACCGGCGAGGTGCCGGTCACCCTCGACGGTGAGTCGGTCGACGAGATCAACGAGCTGGAGTGTGCGGGCGGCTCGGTGTGGGCCAATGTCTGGCACGAGGACCGGATCCTGCGCATCGACCCGGACTCCGGGGAGGTCACCGGGGTGTTGGACGTCGATCTGCCGGCCGGGCAGGCGGACGGGGCTGACGTGCTCAACGGCATCGCCGCCGTCCCGGAGCAGGACGACACCTTCTATCTCACCGGCAAGCTGTGGGACACGATCTACGAGGTGCGCGTTGGCGAAGAGTGACCGCGGTGACCGGCCCGGGGTAGCGGCGAAGATCGCCAACCGGGTCTACGGGTTGATGGGTGCCGGCGGTGCCCGCGAGTCGGGGCTGACCGCCCTGATGTGGACCTCGATCGCCAATTTCGCGGTGGATGCCGTGCTCGCCGTCTCCCTGGCCGGTACCTTGTTCTTCTCTGCGGCCGAGGCGGAGTCCCGGACCTCGGTGGCGGCGTATCTGTTGGTCACCATTGCCCCGTTTGCGCTGCTGGCACCGTTCATCGGCCCGGCGTTGGACCGGATCCGGACCGGACGCCGACTGGCGTTGTCATTGACCTTCGCTGGCCGTGTCGTTCTGGCTGCAGTACTGCTGCAGAATTTTGACTCGCTGGTGCTCTACCCCGCCGCGCTCGGCATGCTGGTGCTCAGTAAGTCCTACGGGGTGCTGAAATCCTCGGTCACCCCACGTGTGGCCCCTGAGGGGCTCGACCTGGTGCGTGCGAATGCCCGGCTGACGATCGCCGGGCACATAGGCGGTTCGATCGTGGCCGGTGCATTGGCGGCGGCGATCTCCTTCGTGGCAGATCCCCAGGCGGCACTGTGGCTGCTCATGGTGGTCGCGCTGGCCGGGATCTACGGCTGTGCGCTGATCCCTGCCACCGCTGAGCGTGGTGAGGACGAGGTGTCGGTGAGCCCCTTCCTGCCGGAGAACGGAGGCGTCGCCGCGTCCGACGCCCCCGACTCCCACGACGCCCCCGAGGCCCACGGCGCGCCTAGCGCCCCCGAGGCTCCCGACGCAGCGGCGGCGGCCGACTCCCCCGACACGGCTAGTGCGCCGACGGCACCGACGGTGGCGTTGGGGAAGGCGTCCAGCCGTGGTGCGTCCCGCCGGAACCAGATGCTGGACTCCTGGAAGCAGTCGATCCGGGTGCGTTTCCCGGACGCCGCCCGGACCTGCATGTGGGGTACCGCCCTTCAGCGCTGCGGCACCGGATTCATGACGATCTACATCGCTTTCGTGGCAAAGTCGTCCAGCGAGCTCTCCGGGCTCGAGCAGTTGACGATCCTCGCCGCCGTGGGAGCCGCCGGAGGTGTGGGAACGTTCCTGGGCAATGCCCTGGGTTCGCGGATCCACTTCAGCCGACCACAGGTGACCGTCCTGTTCCTGGGCGCCTTGTCGATCCTCACGGTCGTGGGTGCCGCTATCTGGGACGGTGTGCCGACTGCCGCGCTGGCCACCGCGGTGCTGTCGGTGGGCTCGGCGATGTCGAAGGTCTGTCTCGACGCGGCGATCCAGTCGGAACTGCCCGCCTCCGCGCATGCCTCGGCGTTCGGCATTTCCGAGACGTCACTGCAGCTGGCATGGGTGTTCGGCGGGACGATGGGCATCCTGCTTCCCCCGGAGCTGACGATCGGTATGGCCGCACTGGCCGTCGCCGGTACAGTGATGTACGTCAATGTCATTGCCGCTGCACGTGGCGTGGGCGTGGGCGCGCTGATCGGGTGGGTCCGCCGACGCTAGACCGGCGTGCGCCGACCACTGCCAGTCACTGCCGACCACTGAGGAGCGAATCTCCGCATGAGCACCGTCCCGTCCGGGCAGCCCGGAGCGAACAAGCCCACGGGGAGTACGAAGAAACAGCGTCGCAAGGCCGCGCAACGGCGCCAGTTGCTGACCTTCGGTGCCATCGTGGTGCTGGTGCTGGTCGTCGCCGCCGCGGTGTGGGGGGTGCAGCGGTGGATGGACAGCCGTCCCGGTCCTGCGCCGGAGGATCTGCGGGTGACCGTGGAGATCAACGGCGAGGAGCAGGAGCATGCCCCGTACCAGGTGTGCCAGCGTTTCTCGGGCGAATGCGACGAGGGCGAGGCGGTGGACATCGCATTGGATCCGGACGATGAGGTCACGCTGAAGGTGCCCGACGAGATCTCCAGCCGGGACTGGTCGGTGCTGCAGGTCTTCGATGACGAGGACGCCATCACGGAGAACACCTGGGCTGCCGGCGAGACCTCGGAGGTCTCCATCCCCGGCTCGGTGGAGGTCACCGGGAAGGGCACCGCGCAGTTGGCGGTGGTCGAGGTCCATGGCCTGATCGTCGGCGAGGAGGACGGTGAAGAAGTGCCCTACGGGGTGGTGTGGGCCTTCAGCACCGGTGTCGAGCCGGCGGAGCCGACGGAGTCACCTGAGGCCGACGGGGACGCCGACTCTGACTGGTAGGCCCCGTCCGACCCCTTTCGCCCCGGGGAGCTTGCCGCCCTCCTCTTTCCCAGCGCCCCCAGGATCCTGCTACTCGAGTTCGCGGGCGATGGTCCGCAGGATCTCGGCGACCTGGCGTCCTTCCTTACGGTCGGGACGGCGTCCTGACTCCAGCGACGGCTGAACCCGCCCCTCCAGCAAGGTGATGGTGTCCTGGACCAGTTCATGGAGCTGGTCGGCGGTGTAGCGGTGGCCGCCACCGTGCCCTCCCTGACCGCCCGCTCCCTCGGAGCGACGGGCACCGCCACGTCGTCCACCCCGGTCACCACGGCCATCGCCGCGAGGGGCCGGCCCATCGTCCAGCACCGTGACACGCAGTGCCTGCGGACCCTTCTTGGCCTCGGCGAAGTCGTACTCCAGACGCTGTCCCCTCACCAGGTCGGTGACCCCCTGGGGCAGGACGGAGGCACCGACGTACACGTCCTCTCCGTCGGGGTTGGAGACGAAACCGAAACCTCGGTCTGCGTCGTACCACTTCACATTTCCGGTGGGCATTGTGTCCGCCCGTCCTTTCTTGCAGCTGTTGACTATCACCCTTGATCGGGCACCCTTGGTCGGGGAACATGCCATCATAGCCGTTTCCCGTACGGGTGGTCAGCCGCGCCAACGGCCCGTAGGAACGGTCTGCAGCCACGACCCACAGCAGCCACAGCTGTCACATCAACCACATATTCGGCGAGTGTGACGAAGGTCACATTCCTAATGTAACGGAACGGTAACGGTCGAGGCACGGAACTATAACATGCAGGACAGCGCGATTTTCCGTCAGATCGTGGCCAGCCCCACAAAAGAGCAGATCGGGCCGTAACCGAGCAATCTCGGCGAATCAGCGTGACTCAATCGTGACAAACCGATAGTGTCGTTCCCAGCAACAGTGAGACCTGCGGCGGACGGCCAGATGTCCGCCACACTTTTGAGAACAGTCAGAACACGTCAGATCCACAGTCTCACAACGACGCGAGAATCGACCCCGGAAGGACACCGCCCAACATGGGACGACACAGCAACCGCAGCAGCAAGTTCACCACCAAGCGCCTCGCCGTCTCCGGCATGGCCGCACTCGCCCTCGGCGCCGCAGTCGCCCCGGCCGCGAACGCCGCCCCGGACTCCGACTGGGACCGCCTGGCAGAGTGCGAGTCCGGCGGAGACTGGTCCATCAACACCGGCAACGGCTACCACGGTGGCCTCCAGTTCTCCCCGAGCACCTGGAACGGCCACGGCGGCCAGGACTTCGCCCCCTACGCCTACCAGGCTTCCCGCGGAGAGCAGATCGTCGTCGCCGAGCGCGTCCTCGCCGGCCAGGGCTGGGGCGCATGGCCCTCCTGCTCCGCCCAGCTGGGCCTGAACTCCCCGGCCGAGCAGCGCTCCGCCCCCGCCGCCTCCCCGGCACCGGCTGCACAGCAGGCCTCCACCCCGGCTTTGCAGGACAACGCCCTGGCCATCGACGCTGTCTGGGACGGCATCGTCAAGGACCTCAAGGGCGCCGGAATCACCGTGCCGAAGGAGCTCCACGACCTCTACGAGAGCAACCGCCACGAGCTGAACACCCACTACAGTGCAGCCACCACCCAGCTCGACGCCGCCACCAAGCAGCTCGAGAACGCTGCCGACGACTACAAGGCCGTCGCCGGCGCCCTGCGCTAAGCAGAGCCTCCCTGCACAACGCAGGACATGAGACAGGTCCCTCTGTCAGCCCCGCGGCTGACAGTGGGACCTTTTCTTCGCGCGATGCCCCTCGACGTGCCCGGCCCGGTCCTCCCCTTCTCCCCTCACTGTGCCTGTTCCTCCCCCATCGCCCCTCGCCGCGGCATGAGCGGAGGAGTGCCACCGCGCCATCACCGACGACCCAGTGAAGACCGCCTGGGCCCAGAAAGTAGGAGCAGGCCGCGAGCACACCCCCAGGAACGCTCTCGGTCTGAAAGCGTTCCTGGGGGTGTGTCAATGTGCCTGACCGACCCAACCACCATGACCGCGCTGTGAAAGCCAGCATGCCGTGAAGGTGGCCATGCCACGTATGGCAGTACGTAGGGCGGCAGGCAGGGTGGGGCGGCCCGTCCTACCTGTTGATCACCGTGTAGGGGTGGACGTAGTTGAGCTCCTCGGCGGGGATCGGGAACTCCGCGTCACCGTAGGGGCTCAGCGCGCCGGCGTCCTCGGCGACCAGCTCGGTGACCGCGTGCTTACCCTCGGGCAGGTTCTGCGGCCAGCCCGGATCAACGTAGTGCTTCTTCTTGTCAGCCATACCCCATATCATTCCACACCGAAGCCGCCGACAGCGACATCAGCAAGGACATTGCATACCCCTACTGCCCCATGTGCGGGTAAAATCCCAGTCTGTTATGCCTGCCGAACCGACACCCAGCGCCCCGACCGCGCCCGACGCCTTCCCGACCTACTCCCAATGGCTCGCCCGCCACAATGACGGAGACCTGGTCGACCTGCTCTGGCGTCTCCGCGCATTCCATCCCGGCGGACTGTCGGTCGGCGGCTCCCGGGGGTCCTCGGCCGCCGTCCTCGGCGCAGTCACCGACATCACCGCCCTGCGACGACTCACCGCACTGGACCTGGCCGTCCTGCAGGCACTGGTCATCGCCGGCGCCGCCGTCGACCCAGTGACCAGCGAGGATCTGGTCGGCGAACTCGACGAACTGTTCGACCTCGCCGGCACGCCTGCCACCCACCGTCCGGACGCTTCGGCAATCGACGCCACCGTCCACTCGCTGGCCGGGTGGGGGCTGGTGTTCGGTCCGGAGCTCTCGCTCACCGGTCCTGCGCCGACCTCCGTGGCGACCCCTGCAGCGACCCCTGCCGCGCCCCCTGCGGCGCCCCCTGCGGCGCCCGGCCAGATAATGGTCCCCTCCCACATGCCCCCGCTGTTCGCCGGGGTCACCGACATCCCGTGGGTCCTCGTCGACGGTTACCGCTGCCCGGTGCCCACCGCGGATCTGGCGGGGACCCTGGCCGAACTCCCGGCGCGGCAACGTCGCCTGTTGCAGACCCTGGAGGCCTCCGGCGGTATCGGCCATTCCGCCACGTTGAACGACCCGGAGCGTCCGCTGGCGAAGATGATTGCCGCAGGACTGCTCGACCAGGTCGACGACCAGACCGCCCGACTGTCGCCGCGGGTGGCCGCATCCATCGCCGACCGGGTCGTCCCCTCCCCCGGCGGTGACTTCCGACCAACCGGCCAGACAGCAGCCGACGATGCCCCGAGCGCCCAGCACAACCAGGACGCCCGGGACCGTACCGACGGTGCGGCGGTGTCCCTGGTCGTCGACACCACCCGCCAGGTCGCCGAGGTGCTGGAAGAGATGGGACGTACCCCGTTGCGTCCGTTGAACGCCGGCGGTGTCGGCGTCCGGGAGATCACCCGGCTGGCGAAGGCGCTGGACCAGTCACCGGAGACGGTGCGGGAGACGCTGGTGCTGTGCCAGCACGCCGACGTCATCGGACGCGGCGTCCCACTGCCGACCCCGCGGGACGCCGCCGGCCCGGACGAGCAGTGGGCCGTCACCGACCGGGGTGCCCGGTTCATCGCCGCGCCGTTGTCCCGACGCTGGGCGATGCTCGTCGGCGGGTGGTCGCGCAGTGAGCACGCACCGTGCGATGGTGCCGGGACGCAGGACGCCCACCTGCTCGAGGGGTCCCTCGACCGCGCCAGGCTCGCCTCATTGCGCGGGGTCCTCGCCGAGGCCCTGACCATTGCCGCCGACACCGATTACGCCAGCGCTCTGTGGCGGATCCGTCCGGCGGTGGCGGCGGTGACCGAGCAGGAGGACCTCGACCAGTCAGTGGCCGAAGCCGTCTCCCTCGGCCTGGTCGCCGAGGGGTCGGCGTCCTCCGCCGCTCTGGCCCTCGTCGACGTAGACGGTGCAGACAGCTGTTCCGCCACCACCGCCACCAGCTCCACCAGCGAGGACGTCCTGACCGACCACCTCGCCCGGATCCTGCCCGCGCCGGTGTCGATGCTCATCATCCAGGGCGACATGACCATCCTCGCCCCCGGCCTGCTCGACACCGAGACCGAACTGATGCTGCGGCAGTTCGCCGAGGTGGAGTCCACCGGCATGGCGAGCGTGTGGCGGGTGACCCGGCAGAGCATGGAGCGTGCCGTGGACGCCGGGCTGACCTCCAGTGACATCCTCGGATTCCTGTCCGGCATGGCCCCGGAGATCCCCCAGACCCTGATCTACCTGGTCGAAGACACCGTCCGCACCCACCGGCGTGTGGAACCGGTCGTGGGCAGCACCGCCGCGTGTGTGCTCACCGCCCCGGACGCCGAGACGATGACCACCCTGATGGCCAGTCCCGCTGCCGAGGACGTCGGCCTGCACCTGGTCGCGCCGACGGTCGCGGTCAGTTCCACGCAGCTCTCGGTGGTGCTCGATGCACTCGAGGAAGACGGCCAGGTCGTGCAGGTCGCCGGGGTCGGCGGAGATACCGGCGCTGCAGGCGCGGTGTCGGTCGGACGCGGCGCCTCCCCCACCGCGGGCATGTCCCTGGTGCCGGACCCGGAGCGTCCGGACACCTCCCGCAAGGTCGTCGACAACCAGCTCGCTGGTGCCGTGGAAGCGTTCCGGCGTGCCCTGCAGCATGACGACGACGCCTACGGCGGACCCGGCACCACCGGTGACGGGGTGACCGTCCACGAGCCGCACGAGATCATGGCCGCCCTACGCCAGGCCTACAACCAGGGCACGCAGGTGCAGATCAACTACGTCAACGCCTCCGGCTCTGCGGTCCGCGAGTGGATTTCTGTGGTGACGATGAGCCCGGTGGCGATCGTGGGCGTCACCGAGTCCGGCGGCGAGTCGCTGCGCATCCAGCCGCACCGCGTCGCCTCGGTCACCACCTGAACCATCCGCCGCAACTCCGCGTAGAATGGCCAGGTTGCAATCAGCACACCGAGAGGAGACTGACCGTGGCCCTGGGAGACGGACCGTTGATCGTCCAGTCGGACAAGACCGTCCTGCTGGAGATCGGACACCGACAAGCGCAGGAGGCGCGCAATGCGCTCGCCCCCTTCGCCGAACTGGAACGCGCCCCGGAACACGTCCACACCTACCGGATCACCCCGCTGGCCCTGTGGAATGCACGCGCTGCCGGGCACGACGCCGAGCAGGTCGTCCACGTCCTGGAGACCTACTCCCGCTTCCCGGTCCCCCAGCCGCTGCTGGTGGACGTCGCCGAGACCATGGACCGCTACGGTCGGCTGGTGCTGGCCAGCCACCCGGCACACGGGCTGGTGCTGGAGTCCAAGGACCCGGCGGTGCTCGCCGAGATCCAGCGGCACAAGAAGATCAAGCCGATGCTCGGCGCACCCATCGACGATGACACCGTGCTCGTGCACCCCTCCGAGCGCGGCCGGATCAAGCAGGAACTGATCAAGGTCGGTTGGCCGGCCGAGGACCTCGCCGGCTACGTCGATGGTGAAGCCCACCCCATCGCACTGTCGACCGAGAACGAGAACTGGGAGCTGCGCGACTACCAGGAGATGGCCGCGGACTCCTTCTGGGCCGGTGGCTCCGGTGTCGTTGTGCTGCCCTGTGGCGCGGGCAAGACGATGGTGGGCGCGGCGTCGATGGCGAAGGCGGAGAGCACCACGCTGATCCTGGTGACCAACACCGTCGCCGGACGCCAGTGGAAGGACGAGCTGGTCCGCCGCACCACCCTCACCGAGGACGAGATCGGCGAGTACTCCGGGGAGAAGAAGGAGATCCGCCCGGTCACCATCGCCACCTACCAGGTGGTGACCCGCAAGACGAAGGGCGAGTTCCGCGCCCTGGAACTGTTCGACTCCCGCGACTGGGGGCTGATCATCTACGACGAGGTTCACCTGCTGCCCGCCCCGGTGTTCCGCATGACCAGTGACCTGCAGTCCCGGCGTCGGCTGGGGTTGACCGCCACGCTGGTGCGGGAGGACGGCCGGGAGGATGACGTCTTCAGCCTCATCGGCCCGAAGCGCTACGACGCCCCGTGGAAGGACATCGAGGCCCAGGGCTGGATCGCCCCGGCGGACTGCACCGAGGTGCGTGTGCAGCTCACCGAGTCCGAGCGGATGGTCTACGCCACCGCCGAGCAGAACGAGAAGTACCGCCTGGCGGCGTGCTCCCCGACGAAGACGAAGGTGGTGCGCACGATCCTGGACCAGCATCCGGACGAGCCGACGCTGGTCATCGGCGCCTACATCGACCAGCTCGAGGAGCTCGGTGAGGAGCTGGACGCCCCGGTCATCGACGGTCGTACCACCACCCACCGGCGCGAGGAACTCTACGGTGCTTTCCGCGCCGGCGAGCTGCGCGTGCTGATCGTGTCGAAGGTGGCGAACTTCTCGATCGACCTGCCGGGGGCCTCGGTGGCGATCCAGGTGTCCGGCACCTTCGGGTCCAGGCAGGAGGAGGCACAGCGCCTGGGGCGGATCCTGCGTCCGAAGCCGGACGGCGGCCCGGCGTTTTTCTACTCGGTGATCGCCCGTGACACACTGGATGCCGACTATGCCGCCCACCGCCAGCGTTTCCTCGCCGAGCAGGGCTACGGCTACCGCATCATCGATTCGATCGACCTGTAGGGTTCGTCGACCGACCTGTAGAGATCGACCTGTAGAGATTGTCGACCGACCCGTGAGAGATTCCCCCAGAAGGACCGGAAGAGACCAGTGACCAGCTTCAACTTCCCCGTGGACGAGGCCTTCGCCCGCAAGCACAATGAGTTCTTCCGCGACGCCCGACGCTTCCAGTGGTCCGCCGGGATCCTCGGCGGCCTGCTGGTCATCGGTGCACTGATCCTGTTCCTGGTCGTCGCAGAGCCGTGGGCGGTGATGCTGAGCATCGCGGTCTGCGTGATGGCAGTGGTGTGCTTCATCATGATCCCGGTGATGCCGCGTCAGCTGGGTTCCCCGCAGCAGTACTACGACAACTACGACCTGGCCCCCACCGTGATCGCGCGGGTCAACTCCCGTGACGTGGTGCTGATGTCCCTGGTGGAGACCACCGTGGCCGGTAGTGGGTCGCCGTCACGTCCGGGCCTGACGCTGCGGACGGTGACCTCGATCCCGGGGATCCAGCGCAAGGTCGGCGAGCGGGTGCCATCGATGGCGGTGGTCGGGCTGCGTACCGCCCGCGACCAGGACCACTGGCAGGAGATCTCCCCAATGCCGGTCGCCTGGGGAACCCAGGACCGCTCGGTGGTCGCCGAGGCTGAGCGGGCGATCCCGGAGGCAGACTGGAAGCGGCTGGACGACCTGCTCCCCCGCTTGGAGGACGTGCAGGCCACCCGCCGCAACCTGCTCGAGCTGGACAAGTAGGCCGCCACATCGACCCCGACACCTCTCTCGTCTCTCCCCACCTCACCCTCGCCTCTCTTTCCCCGCCGTGTCAGATACGTGGGATGAATCGCTGTGATCCGGCCGGAAGACCAGCGATTCATCCCACGTATCTGACATGCGCGGTATGCCAGGCGAGGTTGGTGCCGGCGGGTGTCAGCGGACGCCGGGCGTCGTAATCGCTCAGTCCCTCGAGTTTCCACAGCAGGGCATCGCGGTTGAGCTGGAGGTATTCCTGCAGGAATCCGGACACGTCGATCGGCGCAGCGTCACTCTGTGCGGGGTGGCCCTGTGCGGGATCCATGACACCATAGTGACCCATACCACATATTTCCGAAACCCCCATAGATTGTTCAACAATCTTCCGGTACGATGGCACCCATCCACGAAAGGATGAGGAACCATGCCCGTCATCGACCTCAACGCCGACCTGGGCGAGACCACCAACGGCATCGCCGTCGCCGACGACCACGCCATGGTCCAGTTGGTCACCAGCGCCAACGTCGCCACCGGCTTCCACGCCGGTGAACCCCACACCATCGCCGCCACCGTCCGCGCCGCCGCCGAACGCGGAGTCTCCGTCGGTGCCCACATCGGATACAACGATCCGGCGAACTTCGGCCGCACCGCCATGGACATCGACCCCGGCCAGCTCGCCGACGAGGTGCTGTACCAGATCGGGGCGCTGGACGCCCTGGCCCGCCGCTACGGCACCCAGGTGACCTATGTGAAGCCGCACGGTGCGCTGTACAACACCATCGTCCACCACTCCGACCAGGCCCACGGGGTCATCGACGGCATCCACGCCTTCTCCGCCGACATCCCGGTCATGCTGCTGCCCGGTGGCGTCGCCGTGGACATCGCCGAGACCAAGGGTCTGCGCGTGATCCGGGAGGCCTTCGCCGACCGCAACTACAACCCGGACGGCACCCTGGTCACCCGCACACTGTCGAATGCCGTGGTCACCGACCCGGAGTTCGTCGCCGCCCGGGTCCGCCAGGTCGCCGAGACCGGCTCGATCACCGCCATCGACGGCTCGGTGGTGACGGTGGATGCCGAGTCGGTGTGCGTCCACGGCGACTCCCCGGACTCCGTCGCCCTGACCCAGAGCATCGTCGAGGCGCTGCGCACCGACGGCATCGAGATCAAGAGCTTCCTGTGAGTTCCTCCGTAACCGGCCCCGCCCCTGACCCCACCCCCGCCGTCCTCCCGGTCCACCGGGTCGGCACCCGCAACCTGCTGGTTGACCTGCCCGATCTTCCCACCGCGATGACCTGGCATGCCGCGCTGACCGCCGCCCCCCTGCCCGGCCAGACCGAGGTCGGCGCCGCCGCCCGCACCGTGTTGGTCCGGTTCGCCTCCGCCACTGATGCCGAGGCCGCCCGCGGCGTCCTGCCCCATTTCGTCCCGCCGGACGCCAAGACCACCGCGCCGCGCGACGTCACCGTCGAGGTGCACTACGACGGGGCCGACCTCGAATCACTCGCCACCTCCTTGGCGATGTCGCCCGACGCCCTGGTCGACTGGCACACCTCCACGACCTGGGCGGCGGCCTTCGGCGGGTTCGCCCCCGGCTTCACCTACTGCGTGCCGGCCGATCCCGCCCACGCCCTCGACGTGCCTCGCCATGACTCCCCGCGGGCAGCCGTGCCGGACGGGGCGGTGGCGCTGGCCGGGGACTTCTCCGCAGTCTACCCGCGGACCTCGCCCGGCGGCTGGCAACTGCTCGGCACCACCACCCGAACCTTCTGGGACGCCGACGCCGAGCACCCGGCCCTGCTCTCCCCCGGCGACCGGGTGCACTACCAGCAGGTCAGCGAACGGATCGAGGTCGGCACGCCGGACGCAGAGGTGTCGTCGGACGATGCGGCCGGCAGCGCGTCCAGCGGTGCGTCCGACACCACGCGACACGCAGCCTCCCAGCCGGCGCACCACCCGGTGCTGCGCCTCGACGACCCCGGCCTGCAGGTGCTCATCGAAGATGCCGGACGCCCCGGTGCCGGCGACCTGGGCGTCACGACCTCCGGGGCGGCCGACCGTGCCTCCGCCCAGGCGGCGAATGACGCCCTCGGCAACCGGCGCTCCGCCGCCGTGCTGGAGAACATCGGTGGGCTGGCGCTCACCGCACTGGTCGAGACCGTTGTCGTGGTCACCGGTGCCGTCGCCCCGGTGGACATCAACGGCCGGACAGCCGAACGCGGCGTCCCACTGCTGCTCCGACCCGGCGCGACACTGACCGTCGGAGAAGCGGAACACGGCCTACGCAGCTACGTCGGGGTGCGCGGCGGTGTCATCGCCGACACCGTGCTGGGGTCGTCCTCCACCGACCTGCTCTCCGGGCTCGGACCGTCCCCGCTGGCGAGCGGGGACACCATCCACGCCGGCGAACCGACCGGTAGTGTGCGTCCGGTGTCCCCCGGCATCCGCACCGACGGGGTGCTGCGGGTAGTCCCTGGCCCCCGCGACGACTGGTTCGCCGACGGGGTCGACGCGCTCACCGGCAGGACGTGGACGGTCACCGCGATGTCCAACCGGGTCGGGCTGCGACTCACCGGGGAGGAGGCGATCATCCGCGAGCAGTCCGACGAGCTGGCCAGCGAAGGCATGGTGGCGGGATCCGTGCAGGTCCCGCCCAACGGCGAGCCGGTGGTGTTCCTCCGCGACCATGCCGTGACCGGCGGCTACCCGGTCATCGCCACCGTCATCCCCGAGGACCTGGACGCCGCGGCGCAGCTACCACCCGGCGCGGACGTCACCTTCACCATCCACACCGGCGACGCCACCAGCGCCGCCAGCACCGGCGACGCCACCAGCACCGATACCCAGGAGGCACCATGAACACCGCGACCACTGCGACCACTGCGACCACTGCGAAAACCGTCCTGATCGCCAACCGCGGCGAAATCGCGGTGCGCATCGCCCGCGCCGCCCGTGACCTGGGGATCCGCTCGGTCGCGGTGTACTCCGAGCCCGACAACGGCGCGTTGCACACCAGCGTCGCCGACGAGGCCTACGCCCTGCCCGGTTCCACCGGCTCGCAGACCTACATGAACATTCCCGCGCTGTTGGACATCGCCGCCCGCGTCGGCGCGGACTACGTCCACCCCGGCTACGGCTTCCTGTCGGAGAACGCCGACTTCGCCCGGGCCGTGGCTGATGCGGGGCTGACCTGGATCGGCCCGACCCCCGAGTCCATCGAGACCCTCGGCGACAAGATGGCCGCCCGGCAGCTGGCAGAATCGGTCGGCGCACCGCTGGCCCCGGGCACCTCCGAGCCGCTGACATCGTGGGAACAGGCTCACGCCTTCGCCGCCGAGCACGGCCTGCCGGTGGTCATCAAGGCAGCCTTCGGCGGCGGCGGGCGTGGACTGAAGATCGTCACTAAGGACGACGGGCTGGAGGCGATCGAGGATGCCTTCCACTCCGCCGGTCGTGAGGCCGGTGAGGCGTTCGGACGCACCGAGTGCTTCGTGGAGAAGTTCCTGGAGACCCCGCGCCACGTTGAGGCACAGGTGCTGGCAGACACCCACGGCAACGTGTCCGTGGTGGGCTTGCGCGACTGTTCGACACAGCGTCGGTTCCAGAAGCTGGTCGAGGAGGCGCCTGCCCCGTTCTTGACCGAGTCACAGACCGAGGAGATCACCGAGGGAGCGCGTTCGATCTGTGCCGCGGCCGGATACGTCGGCGCGGGCACGGTGGAGTTCATCGTCGCCGCGGACGGGACGGTGTCCTTCCTGGAGGTCAACACCCGCGTGCAGGTCGAGCACCCGGTCACCGAGGAGACCAGCGGGGTGGACATCGTCGCCGAGCAGTTCCGCATCGCCGCCGGCGAGCCATTGAGCTGGGTGGCACAGGACGCGCAGGACGCGCAGGACGCGCAGGACGCACAGGACGCACCGTTGGATCCGATGCCACGCGGCCACGCCATCGAATTCCGGATCAACGCCGAGGACGTCGCCAATGGTTTCGTCCCCTGCCCGGGCACGGTGACCGAGTTCCGCGTGCCGACGGGCCCGGGCATCCGGGTGGACGCCGGGGTGGTCTCCGGGTCGACGGTGCCAGGCTTCTACGATTCGATGCTGGGCAAGCTCATCGTGTGGGGACCGACCCGCGCGGTGGCCCTGTCGCGCGCCCGGGCGGCATTGGACGAGTTCGTGATCTCCGGGGTGCGGACGGTGCTGCCCTTCCACCGGTCGATCCTCACCGAACCGGCCTTCACCGCTGTCCCGGTCGACGGCGGGCCCGCCTCCTCGGACTCCTTCGGCATGTACACCGACTGGGTGGACACCTGCTGGTCGGCGTCCTCCGCCCTGGGTGCGGCAGTCTGTTCCGGGGGCAGCGGGGACACCAGAGACGGGGGCGGCACCGGCGATGTCGAGGAGGTCTACACCGAGCGCACCGAGATCACGGTGGAGATCGACGGGCAGCTGCACCGAGTCGGGATCCCGACGGGGGCACTGGGCGCGTCTGGCGCCGGACAAGCTGGTGCCGGTGGCCCGGCGACCGGCGATGCCGGCACGTCCGACACAACCGGTGATGCTGGGGCGTCCGACACCGCCGGGACCAGCGCAGACGACTCCGGATCCGCAGTCACTTCCCCCTTCGACGGCACCGTCGTGGAATGGAAAGTTGCCGACGGTGCGCAGGTGAACAAGGGTGACACCGTGGTCACCATCGAGGCGATGAAGATGGAGCGGGCGATCCCCGCCCCGGCCGACGGCGTCCTGCACATCTCTGTCCCCGCTGGCGGGAGCGCCACGCGCGGCGCGATGCTCGGGACCGTCGAATAGCAGCGTCCTCTACACTGACCAACATGCGTGCCCAGTCCGTCGCCGCCGCCCTGCGGCAGGCCGTGTCCGCCGGTGAATACTCCCCCGGCGAGAAGCTCAACGAGGTCATCGTCGCCGAGAAGATGGGAATCTCGCGCAACACCCTGCGTGAGGGCTTCGCCAGCCTCGCCGCCGAGGGCATCATCGACCGGATCCCGCACCGCGGGGTCTTCATCACCTCCCCCACCGCCGCGGACGTCCTCAGCCTGTTCCGGGCACGCGCCGTGGTCGAACCCGGCGCGGTCCTGTGGGGCGCTGAGCTGGACGTCGACGCCCTCGACCGGATCGTGTCCACCGCAGAGGCAGCGGAGACGGCGGACGTGGAGTCGGTGGATTCTGCGGCGGCGATTGCACTCGCGAACCAGGAGTTCCACCGCGCACTCGTCGGCGCCGCCGGGTCCGCCCTACTCGATGAGGAGATGGACCGGCTGCTCGCCCGAATGCGCCTGGTGTTCCTCGCCGTGGAACGGGTCCGGCCGAACCTGCACGGTGACTTCGTGGCGGTGAATCGTCAGATCGTGACCATGTTGCGGGACGGCGACCGGGACGCTGCGGCGGCGATGCTGCGGGCCTCCCTGGTGGAGACCGGAGAGACCCTGGCGGCGATTGTCCACGGCACACGGTGACTGTCCAGCACACCACTCTTGTTTTCTTCTCGCCCCGTCATCGAAGTGTGCAGAGCGTCATCGAAGAATGTCATCCAGGCGCCTGAAGGCGACAAACTGCAATGACACTGGGCACTCTCCGATGACGCACCTGTGCCGATGATCACCCGCCACAGAACGCCCCGGCGTCCCCGGACTGGAGGAACTGCAGGACACCGTCGCGGTACGGAGCGACGTTCATCCCCGCCGATGACAACCACTCGTCCGAGTAGTACTTGTCGAGGTAGCGCTCGCCGGAGTCGCAGATCAGCGAGACCACGCTGCCCTTTTCGCCGGCCTCCACCATCTCTGCGACGATACGCAGCGCCGCCCACAGGCCGGTGCCGGTCGACCCACCGGCGCGGATGCCGGTGACCTGCTCCAAGGCGTGGACCGTGCCGATCGCCGCAGCGTCCGGCACGCTCATCATCCGGTCGACGACACCGCCGCTGAAACTGGGTTCCACACGCTGGCGTCCGATGCCCTCGATCCGCGACGGAGCGTCGGTGACCAGGGAGGTGTCCCCCGCCGACCACCCCGGGAAGAACGCGGAATTCTCCGGGTCCGCGACGCACAGCCCGGTCATCCGCCCGGTGTAGCGCACGTAGCGTCCCAGCGTGGAGGACGTTCCGCCGGTGCCGGCGGTCGCCACTATCCAGCGCGGATCCGGGAACCGTTCCATCTCCATCTGCCGGAAGATCGACTCGGCGATGTTGTTGTTCCCGCGCCAGTCCGTGGCCCGCTCGGCGTAGGTGAACTGGTCCATGTAGTGCCCGCCGGTCTCCTCAGCGATCTGCGCGGCCACCTCGTAGACCGCCGACGGGTCATCGACGAAGCGGACCTCCGCCCCGTAGGACCTGATCAGACGCACCTTCTCCGCACTGGTCGAGGCGGCGACGACGGTGATGAACGGGACGGCGATGAGCCGGGCGAAGTACGCCTCGGAGATCGCCGTGGAGCCGGAGGACGCCTCGACGACCGGTGCGTCCTGCCTGATCCAGCCGTTCGCCAGGCCGTAGAGGAACAGCGAGCGGGCCAGCCGATGCTTCAGCGAACCGGTCGGGTGCGTGGTCTCGTCCTTGAGGTAGAGGTCCACGCCGAGGTGCCGCGGCAGGGGCACGGTGAGCAGGTGCGTGTCCGCCGACCGCTGCTGGTCGGCCTGCACCGTCCGGATCGCCTCGGCCACCCAGCGACGGGCGTCGGCGTCGTAGCGGTCGATGTCCCGGTTGTGCCTGGTTGCTGCAGCGTCTGTCATGGGTCCCGAGTGTAGTTTAGGACGCTGCGAGCGGGTCACCGCGGACGTGTCGTCACGGTGTTCGAAGATTGCCGTTGGATGCTCAGCGGTGTCCGGACGGGGACTAGACTGTCCACATCACTTTTGTTTCACCACACACCAGGGAGAACCCATGACCGACAACGCCGGAGCGTCCGGAGAACTCCAGCTGATCAAGGACGATGAAGGGCTCGCCGTCATCGGCGAAGCCTCATTGGTGGAGGCGTTCTGCGGGTCCCTCGAGTTGACGGACAAGACCCCGGTACGGAATCTCGGCAGCCGGCTCGGGAACATGTCCAGCATGGCAGGCGCAGGTTCCCAGTACATGGAGAACTCCGGCCGCTGGCTGAAGCTGACCGAGGAGTCCGCTGCCGCACTCAAGACCGCCTCGATGACGCAGAGCAAGACCACTGGGAACTACTTCGCGATCCTGCGTTCCTCTGACGGGAAGATCGCCAAGAACCTGCAGTTCGTCAAGTCCTCCACGGGTATCGCCGCGCTGGCCAGCCCAGCGGCACTGGCAGCTGCCGCCGTCATGCTGAACCAGATGGCATCGCAGCAGACGATCGACGAGATCAAGGACTACTTGGCCGAGATCGACCGGAAGGTCGACGATGTCCTGAGGAACCAGACCATCGACGTCGTCTCGAAGATGTACGGGGTGGGTGACATCATCGATGACGCCTTCATCGTCCGGGACTCGGTCGGGCACGTCTCGGGCACCACCTGGTCGAAGGTGCAGAACTCCGCGAGCATTCTCTCCGGCACCCGGCGCTACGCCCTGCAGCAGCTCTCCGACATCACCACCCGGATCGAGTCGGAGAAGGACCTCGGTGACCTGGCGAAACTGCTGGCCACTGCGCACGGCGAGATCAAGGACTGGCTGGTCGTCCTCGCCCGCTGCCTGCAGCTGTGCGAGGAGGTCGACAGTCTGGAGCTCGACCGGGTGGCGCAGACCGAACCCGAGAACGTGGAGATCCACCGGCAGGGTCTGCAGACAGCCCGGGACAAGCGGTGGCGGCAGGTCGCCGAGGTCACGACCGGCCTGCTGGACCGGATCGACGCCGCCGCACAACGCGCAAACAGCAAGGTCCTGCTGCAGCCCCTCCCCGCGGATCGGGTCGTCCGCTCGGGAAATCACCTCACGACCAGCGTCATCGACTTCCAGGAGAGTCTCGGCCTGACCGAGGAGCGGAACCAGGTCACGGCCCGCCGGTGGCTCTCCGCCGCCGGTGACGCCAAGGACGCCGTTGTCGATGGCGCAGGCAATGCGAAGGACGCCGTCGTCGGTGGCGCGGTCAGCGCAGGCAGTCGGCTGGCCCGCGGGTTCAGGGCCTTCAAGGACGCGGTGAAGGAAGACCCCTCTGCCGCGAAGAAGGGGGAGAAGGAGCTGGAGGGCGAAGATCGTCGCCCCGAGCTCGACCCACCGTCAGATGCAGACACCGCCGCAGACGCATCCCAGCCGACCAACTGACCAGCTGACCGTCAGAAGCGCTGCATCCACTCCGCGTCATCGGCCACCCGGCGGCGCCACACGTCAGGCGCACCGATGATGTGCTCCGACAGATAGGAGCGGAACTCGTGGCCCGGGGCACAACCGTCGAAGAAGGCGGCGACGTCCTCCGCCGAGGTACCGCGGGTGTCCTCCGAGGCCACCGACACCAGGGTCGGCACGTCGGCCAGGGACGGGGCGTCCTGATCGAGGGCCGGTGTGATCCGCGGGGTCATCGCCAGCAGGAACGCGGCGTCCTCCACGACGTCGCGCGCCAGGCCGAAGCCGGAGCCGAAGGTCACCAGGCCGACCCGGTCGGACGATGCCCCGTCCGCCAAATCCCCGGCACGTTCCTGCACCTCGCGGAAGGCCCCGGCTATCGCCGCCCGGGTCGCCGTCTCTGAGGGCCCGGCACCCTCACCTGCCGCATACCCTGGCAGCGGGTACACCAGATCCACCACCGTCACCCCGGATTTCTCCGCCAGTGCGGCGAACAGCGGCAGCCACAGCTGGTCGTGGGCCTCGGCATCGCCGAACCAGCCCGGCCCACCGTGCAGGCTCACTGCCACCGCCCCGGTCGGCTCCGAGGGACGCAGCAGCGTGCCCGACAGCCCCGCCACGGTGACCGCCGAAGCGTCCGGCCCGGTCTTCAGGAACGTCGAGGTCGGCATCGCGTGGTCCAGCCCCGCGCCCAACACCAGCAGACTGCAGTGGGTGATCAGGTCGGGGACCCGAGCCCACATCCGCTCGGTGTCGTCCTTCAGCGCGGTCAGGTCCGAACCGGTCACACCGGCGCCCTCGTCGGTGGTCAGCGAGTTCCAGATCTCCGGGTAGTTGTCCTCGAAGTAGTTCAGCAGCTGGGTGAGCTGGGCCCGCGGGCTGATACCCTCCCTCCCTGCCTGGGCGTCCACCGGATGCCCCTTCGGCAGGTCGGCGGGGTCGGTCTGCTGCAGGGCAATGGTCTGGTCGGGATGAATCCCGGTCGCGGTGATCGGCTGCGTGGTCATGGCACCATAGTATGGCGGCATGGCTGACAACGAATACACCGCCCGTCCGGCGACCCGTGTCGCCGGCATCGGTCCCACCATCTTCGCCACGATCACCGCCGAGGCCGTGCGCACCGGTGCGGCGAACCTGGGCCAGGGTTTCCCCGACGAGGACGGCCCCGCCGAGATGCTGGAGCGTGCCGCCGCGGAGATCACCGGCGGAAACAACCAGTACGGCCCCGGCCCTGGCCTGCCCGTCCTGCGCCAGGCGGTCGCCGCCGACCGGGCCCGCCGGCTGAACCACCACGTCACCGCCGACGAGGTCATCGTCACCGTCGGTGCGACCGAGGGCATCGCAGCCTCCATCCTGGGGCTGGTGGACCCGGGGCGTGAGGTCGTCGTCCTGGAACCCACCTACGACGCCTACACCGCCGCGATCAACCTGGCCGGCGCGACCGCCCGGCCCGTCCGTCTGCTGCTGGAGCCGGATGCAGAGGGTGTGCGTCGCTGGCGGCTGGACCGTGAATCCTTCGCCGCGGCGGTGCAGGACTCCCCGGCAGCCGTGCTGCTGAACACCCCACACAACCCGACCGGAACGGTGCTGGGCCGCGAGGACCTGGAGTTCATCGCCGACTGCGTGCGGGGCACGGAGGTCGTGGTGATCACCGACGAGGTCTACGAGCGCCTCGCCTTCGACCGGCCACACATCCCCTTCGCCACCCTGGACGGGATGGCGGCACAGACGGTCACCCTGTCGAGCGCGGCGAAGAGCTTCAACGTCACCGGGTGGAAGACCGGCTGGGCGGTCGGGCCGTCCCACCTGCTGGGGCCGGTGACCGCGGCAAAGCAGTTCCTGTCCTACGTCGGGGTGACCCCGCTGCAGCCGGCGGTGGCCTGGGCGCTGGAGCACGCCGACGACTGGTCGCGTGAGTGGACCGACACCCTGGCCGGACGCCGCGACGTCCTCACCAAGGCACTGCAGGACGCCGGGATGGAGGTCCTCGGCAGCGACGGGACGTACTTTCTGATCACCGACATCGCCCCGCTGGGGCTGACCGGCAGCGACAGCGCTGCCGGCGCCGGGGAACAGCCGATGACCGGGGCGGAGTTCTGCCGCCGCCTGCCTGCCGTGGCGGGGGTGGCGGCGATCCCGGTGAGTGCCTTCGTCACCCCGGACGCCGCCGCAGACCCGAATGATCCCACCCAGACACTGGTGCGCTGGACGTTCTGCAAGAACGACAGCACACTGAAGACAGCCATCCAGCGACTCCAGGGCGATCTCCGCGCCGCATTCCACGGGGGCGGATAAGTCACGAATGAACCGCTCGGTCTAGTATTACCCCTCAGAAACCCGGCCGTAGCTCTCCGCGCCCGACCTCGCCTGAACCAGCCCGACCGCCAAGGAATCACCATGACCCAGAAGATCCGTACCACCCACGTGGGATCCCTGCCCCGCACCCCTGAACTGTTGGAAGCCTACGCCCGAACCACCATCGGGGAGATGGGCGCAGAGGAGTTCAACGAGATCCTCCAGGCCTCCGTCGACGTCGTCGTCCGGCGCCAGCTCGACCTTGGCCTCGACATCATCAACGACGGCGAGTACGGCCACCTCTCCTCCGGCGCCGTCGACTTCGGTGCCTGGTGGAGCTACATTTTCCCGCGCCTGGGCGGACTGCGCGCCCCGCAGCCGGGTGAATGGGTCGAGATGGACGTCGTACGCTCCTCCCCCGGCGACGTCCGGCTGACCAGCATGACCGACCGTCGGGACTGGACCGCCTTCCGCGAGGCCTACACCGACCCGGAGTCCGGCTGCCTGCTCGGCGAACCACTGAGCGTCCCGACCTTCACCGGCCCGGTGTCCTACATCGGGCAGGACGCCGTCGCCGCCGACGTCAACGGCCTCACCGCCGCCCTGGACCGGGCCGGCCACGACCGCAGGGACGCCTTCGTCGCCGCGATCTCCCCCGGCTCCGCCGCCCGGCTGGCCAATGAGCACTTCGACACCGAGGACGAGATCGTCGACGCCTGCGCCCGCGCCCTCAACGAGGAGTACCGGACCATCGCCGATGCCGGCTTCACCGTCCAGATCGACGCACCCGACCTCGCCGAGGCCTGGGACCAGATCAACCCGGAGCCGTCCATCGCCGACTACCAGGCATGGATCGGCAAGCGCATCGACGCGATCAACACCGCGCTCGAGGGCGTACCTCGGGAGCAGGCCCGCCTGCACATCTGCTGGGGTTCCTGGCACGGCCCGCACACCACTGACGTGCCCTTCGGCGCCATCGTCGACGAGTGCCTGCGCGCCGACGTCTCCGGCCTGACCTTCGAGGGTGCCAGCCCCCGCCACGGGCACGAATGGCGGGTCTGGTCCGAGCACCAGCTGCCGGAGAACACACTGATCTACCCTGGTGTGGTCTGCCACTCGACCAATGTCGTGGAGCACCCCCGGCTGATCGCCGACCGCATCCTGCAGTACGCCGACCTCGTCGGGCCGGAGAACGTCATCGCCTCCACCGACTGCGGACTGGGCGGACGCCTGCACCCGCAGATCGCCTGGGCGAAGTTGCAGGCCCTGGTCGAGGGCGCGGAGATCGCCACGCGCGAGATCAACGGCAACTAGCGCCTCAACAACCAGTACATCAACGAGAGAACCGGAGAACCAGAACAACCATGGTCAACAAGATCCGCACCACCCACGTGGGTTCCCTGCCCCGCACCCCGGAGCTGCTGGAGGCCAACAACCGCTTCAGTGCCGGGGACATCACCCGCGAGCAGTTCCTGGAGATCCTCCAGAACAGCGTGGACGAGGTCGTCCGCCGTCAGCACGAGCTCGGCCTCGACATCATCAACGAGGGCGAGTACGGCCACATCACCTCCGGAGCCGTGGACTACGGCGCCTGGTGGAACTACACCTTCACCCGCCTGGGCGGGCTGACCATGACCGACACCGACCGGTGGGCCAATGCCGAGGTCGTCCGCTCCACCCCGGGCAACATCAAGCTGACCAGCTTCCCGGACCGCCGCGACCGCGCCGCTTTCAGCGAAGCCTACGAGGATCCGGAGTCCGGCATCTTCACCGGCCGCGCCAAGGTCGGCAACCCGGAGTTCACCGCCCCGGTGACCTACATCGGCCAGGACGAGGTCGACACTGACGTCGACCTGCTGACCAAGGCCCTGGACAAGGTCGGCCACGACCGTAAGGACGCCTTCGTCGCCGCCATCGCCCCCGGTTCCGCGGCCCGGCTGACCAACAAGTACTACGACACCGACGAGGAACTCGTCCGCGCCTGCGGCGAGGCCCTCTCCCACGAGTACAAGGCCATCACCGACGCCGGTTTCACCGTCCAGTTCGACGCTCCGGACCTCGCCGAGGCCTGGGACCAGATCAACCCGGAGCCGACCGTCGCCGACTACCAGGCCTGGATCCGGCTGCGCATCGACGCCCTCAACGAGGCGATCAAGGACATCCCGCGTGAGCAGACCCGTCTGCACATCTGCTGGGGTTCCTGGCACGGCCCGCACACCACCGACATCCCGATGGAGGACATCGTCGACGAGTGCCTGCGCGCCAACGTCGGTGGCCTGACCTTCGAGGGTTCCAGCCCCCGCCACTCCCACGAGTGGCGTGTGTGGCAGGAGCGTGACCTTCCGGAGAACACCCTGATCTACCCGGGTGTCGTCTGCCACTCCACCAACATCGTGGAGCACCCACGCACCGTCGCCGACCGGATCCTGCAGTTCGCAGAGGCCGCCGGCCCGGAGAACGTCATCGCCTCCACCGACTGTGGTCTGGGTGGTCGCCTGCACCCGCAGATCGCCTGGGCGAAGCTCGACTCGCTGGTCAAGGGCGCGGAGATCGCCTCCCGCGAGCTCTTCGGTTAGGACGCAACGGCGACGACGCGAGCGCCGGCACACACATCAACCAGGCGGCGGCGGTGGCCAAGGAACTGCTGGGGGACGTCCGGAGCACGGTCAGCGCGATGCGCGACAGCGATGCGGGCGACATCACCGAGGCCCTGGAGCGTATGGCCTCGGCGGTGCCCAGTCTCGAGGTGCATGTCCGGGTCGACGACGACGTCCGACCCGATGAAAGTCAGGCGACCGTGTTGATCCGGGCGGCCCAGGAGATCATGACCAACACGGTGAAGCACACCGAAGCGGCCGAGCTGTCGATCGAGATTTCCCGGACCAATGGGGTGCTGCGGTTGCTCGGGAAGAACGACGGCAACATCACCAGTTCCTACACCCCCGGCAATGGTCTACGAGGGCTTGAGGACGGGTCGCGCTGCTTGGTGGGACGATGACGGTCGTACCGCGCGACGGCTTCCGGGTCGAGGTGGAGCTGCCGGAGCAGCCTCGTC
>NZ_JBQQOC010000014.1:0-80926 GCF_052264515.1 Candidatus Corynebacterium faecigallinarum | reverse complement strand
TCTTCCGGCGTTCGGTGATCTCGGTCCCCTGCCTCGACAGCACGATGTCGGACTCCGGGCGCAGCGAGCGCAGCTTGTAGACGAGGGCCGTCCGGGCACCGTAAACAAGAACCCCGTGGCGCCAGTGCCTGCCATCGGGATTCGGCAGGCTTCTGATCACCACGGGGATGCCACGACTTCGGAGGAGGAGGAATCGTCCTCCCGCCATCATCACGCCACATACTGCGATGATGACCACCACGGTCACCAGGATCGTCCAGATCACCAGGTACGCCCCTTCTCGTCGGAAGTCTCGGGCCCATGAGTCTACAGTCGTCATCTGCGGATGGGCTCGTTCGCACTACAGCTTGTCGAACCTCGTCGAGGCTTGTGGAATTCAGCTTTCAGTGGAGTCTACCGGGGTGAGGCAGGGGGACCAAAAGACCGGGAGACCGCATGGCCACCGAGACAGAAACCACCGGGCGGTCTCTTCCATATGGAAGAGGCCGCCCGGTGGTGGTTTTCGCAGGGTCGCCGGCTGTCAGCTCTCCTGCAGACGCTTCACGGCGCGAAGCTCGGAGTCAGCGTCCTCACGCTCCTCCTCGGTCGAGGCGTCACGCAGACGTGCCTCGGCCTCGGCGACATCGACCTCGTGGGCCCACAGCGCGGAATCGGCGAGGATGGTGATCTTCTCCGTGGACACGGAGAGGAAGCCACCCTGGACGGCGGCGACGAGGGTCTCGCCGTCGGTCGTCCGGATGACCACGACACCGTTCTCGACCAGCTGGCCGAGAAGGGGCTCGTGGCCGGGGAGCACGCCGATCTCGCCCTCGGTGGTCTGTGCGGTAACGGAGGTTGCGGTGCCCGACCACAGCTCGCGCTCCACGGCCACCAGTTCAGCGGCAATCTCAGCCATGTGCGTGACCCCTTACTTCTCGGTGAGCTTCTTGTAGGCGGCCTCGACGTCGTCGAGTCCACCCAGACCGTCGAAGCACTGCTCCGGGTAGGCGTCGAACTCGCCGTCGCAGATGCGCTCGAAGGCGTCGATGGTCTCCTCCAGCGGAACGAACGAACCCGGGATATCGGTGAACTTCTGCGCGACGTAGAAGTTCTGACCCAGGAAGCGCTCGATGCGGCGGGCACGCTGCACGGTGATCTTGTCCTCTTCGGACAGCTCATCCATACCCAGGATGGCGATGATGTCCTGCAGCTCCTTGTTCTTCTGCAGAACGCCGATCACGCGCTGGGCGACAGCGTAGTGGTGCTCGCCGACGATGCCGGGCTCCAGGATGCGGGAGGTCGAGGTCAGCGGGTCCACGGCCGGGTAGATACCCTTCGAGGCGATGGCACGGTTGAGCTCGGTGGTCGCATCCAGGTGGGCGAAGGTCGTCGCCGGAGCCGGGTCGGTGTAGTCGTCCGCAGGCACGTAGACGGCCTGCAGCGAGGTGATCGAACGGCCCTTGGTCGAGGTGATTCGCTCCTGGAGCACACCCATCTCGTCAGCCAGGGTCGGCTGGTAACCCACGGCGGAGGGCATACGGCCCAGCAGCGTGGAAACCTCGGAACCGGCCTGGGTGAAACGGAAGATGTTGTCGATGAACAGCAGCACGTCCTGGTTCTGGACATCGCGGAAGTACTCCGCCATGGTCAGACCGGACAGGGCCACGCGCATACGGACTCCCGGGGGCTCGTCCATCTGGCCGAAGACAAGGGCGGTGTCCTGGAGGACGCCCATCTCTTCCATCTCCAGGTGGAGGTCGGTGCCCTCACGGGTACGCTCGCCGACGCCGGCGAACACGGAGGTACCGGAGAAGTTGCGGGCGATACGGGTGATCATCTCCTGGATGAGCACCGTCTTGCCCACACCGGCGCCGCCGAACAGGCCGATCTTGCCGCCCTTGACGTACGGGGTCAGCAGGTCGATGACCTTGATGCCGGTTTCCATGAGCTCGGTGCGACCCTCGAGCTGGTCGAAGGCGGGGGCTTCGCGGTGGATACCCCACTGCTCACCGTCGCGGCCGAGGCCGGGCTCGTCGATGCAGTCACCGAGGGCGTTGAACACGTGGCCCTTGACGACGTCTCCGACGGGAACGGAAATCGGCTTGTCGGTGTCGATGACCTCGGCACCGCGGACGAGGCCGTCGGTCGGGGCCATGGCGACACCACGGATGATGTTGTCACCCAGGTGCTGGGCGACCTCGAGAACGATGGTCTTGGCCACCGCCTCCAGGGTCACCTCCACCTCAAGGGCGTTGTACAGTGCCGGCAGGGCGCCACGCGGGAACTCCACGTCAACGACCGGTCCGATGACTCGGACCACGCGACCGGCAGCGGTCGATGCGGCGCTGTCGCGCTGCACCTCAGTAGCTGTAGTCATAATTAGTCACTTTCTCCGCTGTCGGCGAGCGCGTTAACGCCACCGACGATCTCTGAGATTTCCTGGGTGATCTTTGCCTGGCGCAGCTGGTTGGCGACGCGCGAGAGGTCGTTGACCAGGGCCGTGGCGTTGTCGGTTGCCGCAGACATCGCGGTACGACGGGCAGCGGACTCACTGGCGGCGGCCTCGAGCATGAGCGCGAAGAGGCTACGGGAGACGTACTGCGGCAGCAGTGCTGCCAGCAGCTGATCGGGGTCCGGCTCGAACTCGACCTCGGCGGTCGCGGCCTCCGGGCCATCGGAGAGCATGTCCTCACCGGTGCCCAGCGGCTCCTCGTTGATCCGGGTCTCGATCGGCAGCATACGGATCGCCTGCGGAGTCTGGGTCAGCATCGACTCGAACTTCGTGTAGACGACGTGGAGCTCACCGAAACCGGCGACCTCCTGCCCTTCCGCTGCAGTCAGACCCTCACGCCACTGTGCCGTACCCTCGTCGCCGGCCTCGAAGCCTTCGATCAGGTGACGACGTAGGTCGTGCGTGCCCTTGTAGACGGGATCCTGGGAGAACCCGGACCAGGCACCCTTGATGTCCTCGCCCCGGAAGTTGTAGTACGTCAGGCCCTTGGACCCGGCGACGTACAGGGCGACTTCCTTGCCTTCGCCCTCGAGACGCTTGCGGAGTTCCGCAGTCTTCTTGAGGACGTTGTGGTTGTATCCACCACACATTCCGCGGTCGCTGGTGATCACCAGGATGGCCGCGCGAGACGCGTTGGACTCCGTGTCGAGCATGGGGTGCTCGAGCGAGGATGCCGAAGCGAGCCGCTGGATGACGCGGGTGATCTCGTCGGCGTAGGGCTGTGAAGCAGTCACCCTGGCCTGGGCCTTGGTGATCTTGGAGGTCGCGATGAGCTCCTGGGCCTTGGTGATCTTCTTCGTCGAGTTCACGGACTTGATCCGGTCCCTCAGTTCGCGAAGAGTTGCCATCGCTGTCTACCTCCCTTCTTCTGTGTACTCGGTCTGTGCAGTCATAGGATCAGGTCCCCGCGCTACTTCTTGCGGGTGACGGTGATCTGAGACTGGTCCAGGTCCTGGTCGGCCAGGGCGTCAGCCTCCGGCTCGTTGATGACCGGGGTGCCGTCGGTGGTCTGGAAGCCGCGCTTGAACTCGTCAGCGGCCTTGACCAGCTCAGCCTTGGACTCGTCGGACAGCGGCGTGCCGCCGGCGATCTGCTCGTAGACACCGGCGTGACCGGCGTGCAGGAACTCCCACAGCTCAGCCTCGAAGCGGCGCACGTCCTCGACGGGAACGGTGTCGAAGACGGACTCTGCAGCGAGGAAGATGGAGACCATCTGGTCCTCAACGGACTGCGGCTGGGTCTCGACCTGCTTCAGCAGCTCGACCAGACGCTTACCGCGCTCCAGCTGTGCCTTGGAGAACTCGTCCAGGTCGGACGCGAAGGCGGCGAACGCCTCCAGGTCACGGTAGGCGGCGAGGTCCAGTCGCAGGTTACCTGCGACCTTCTTCATGCCCTTGGTCTGGGCGTCACCACCGACACGGGAGACCGACACACCGACGTTGATGGCCGGGCGCACACCCTGGTTGAACAGGTCGGACTCCAGGAAGACCTGGCCGTCGGTGATGGAGATGACGTTGGTGGGGATGAACGCACCCACGTCGTTGGCCTTGGTCTCGATGATCGGCAGCGCGGTCATGGAACCGGCACCGAGCTCGTCGGACAGCTTGGCGGCACGCTCCAGCAGGCGGGAGTGCAGGTAGAACACGTCACCCGGGTATGCCTCGCGGCCCGGCGGGCGACGCAGAAGCAGGGAGATCGCACGGTAGGCCTCGGCCTGCTTGGTCAGGTCGTCGAAGATGATGAGGACGTGCTTGCCCTCGTACATCCACTGCTGCCCCAGGGCGGCACCGGCGAACGGGGCCAGCCACTTGAAACCGGCGGAGTCGGAGGCCGGGGCTGCCACGATGGTCGTGTAGTCCAGGGCGCCCTGATCCTCCAGGGTCTTCCGCAGCGCGGCGATGGTGGAACCCTTCTGACCGATGGCAACGTAGATGCAACGCACCTGCTTGCTCGGGTCACCGGACTCCCAGTTCGCACGCTGGTTCAGGATGGTGTCGATGCAGACCGAGGTCTTACCGGTCTTGCGGTCACCGATGATCAGCTGACGCTGGCCACGACCGATGGGGGTCATCGCGTCGATGGCCTTGATGCCGGTCTGCATCGGCTCGTGGACCGGCTGACGCATCAGCACGGACGGGGCCTGGAGCTCCAGCGCACGGTTCTCGGACGACTCGATGTCGCCGAGGCCGTCGATGGGCTGGCCCAGGGGGTTGATGACACGGCCGAGGAACTTCTCGCCGACCGGGACGGACAGGACTTCGCCGGTCCGCTTGACTTCGTCGCCTTCCTTCAGCGACTCGTAGTTGCCCAGGACCACGACGCCGACGGTGTCGGTCTCGAGGTTCTGTGCGACGCCGATGACGCCGCCGGGGAACTCAAGCAGCTCGTTGGTCATCACGGAGGGCATGCCCGAAACCTGGGCAATGCCGTCCGCGGCCAGCGTAACCACGCCGACCTCCTCACGGGAGGCCTCCGCGGAAGCGCTTGAGGTGTAGTTCGCAATAGCGCTACGGATCTCATCGGAGGAGATCGTAAGCTCCGCCATAATCTTCCTGCTCTCGGTATCGTCTTCCAGCATTTGGTGAGTGAATCTCTCGATCGCGGTTCGCCGCGGGTCGGGTCAGGCGAATTCCCGACGGAGACGCGACAGCTTTCCAGCCGTGCTTCCGTCGATGACTTCGTCGCCGACCCGGATGACCGCTCCACCGAGGAGGCTGGTGTCAACCTCGGAATGGACCGACATCGCGGAACCGTAGATCTTCTCCAGCTTCTGGGCCAGTGCCTGCTCCTGGGCCTCGCTCAGTGCGGCGGCGCTGCGGACACGGGCGACCTTGCGGTCGTCGAGTCCAGCGGCGAAATCGCACAGTGCGTCCAGGTCCTCGACCGGTCGCGCAACAGGACGTCCGACGACCTGCAGTGCGAGGGCCTCAGTGAGGGCGCTGACATGTCCGTAGAGGACCTTGGCCAGAAGTTCGCGGCGCTTCTCGGCAGCTGCGAGACGGTCGGCCAGGATCATCTCCAGCTCCGACTCCCGCTCGAGGAGGCGGGCGAGCTCGAAGAGCTCGGTCCCGACCTTCTCGCTCTGTCCCTGCTCGCGGGCTGCACGCAGCAGGGCACGGCGGCCCAGCTCGACGAGCCCGTGCCGCAGGTCCCGGGTGTTGGACCAGGTGCCGGCAACAGCCGAGGAAATCGTGTCCCGGGTGGTACCCGACACCTTGTCTGCCAACAGCCCGTCAGCCAGGGCTGCCCGGCGGTCTGCCGGAACAGCCTGGTCGATCAGTGCGCTGCGCAGTGACCGGTCGCTGTCCAGAAGGTCAGCGACCTCGAACAGCTCCGCACCGGTGGCCGCAGCAGCGGCTGCGGTGTCCGCTGCACCCGTGAGGGAGGCGTCCAGCGATGCGGTCAGCTGGTCCAGGGTTGCTCTGCTCGCTGCGTGCACGGGCCTCACTTCCCCGATCCGACGCTGTCGAGATCAGCGAGGAAGGAGTCGATGGTTCCGGAACGCTTGACGTCGTCGGACAGCTGGGAGCCCAGCAGCCGCTCGGCCAGGTTGATGGAGTTCTCGCCCATGTCCTTGCGCAGGTCCGAGACGACAGCGTCGCGCTGCGCCTGCAGCTGCTTGTTGCCGGACTCGATGATGCGGTTGGACTCGTCGGTGGCCTGGGTCTTCATGTCAGCGATGATCTTCTGGCCCTGTGCACGGGCGTCGTCGCGGATCTGCGCGGCTTCCGTACGCGCCTCAGCCAGCTGGGCGTTGTACTTGTCCAGCGCGGCCTTGGCCTCTTCCTGTGCCTCTTCGGCCCGGGCGATCCCGCCCTCGATCTGCTCGGTCCGCTCAGCCATAACCTGCTTGAGCTTCGGGAGCACGAACTTCCAGAAGATGACGAAGATGATGATGAAGCTGACAAGGGACCAGACGATGTCATACGACGCGGAGAGCAGCGGGTTAATGCTGTCCTCCAGCGGCAGCTCTTCCGCTGCCAGGATGAAGTGGTTCGTCATAGTCTCCAGCTTTCGCTCTTGAGTGTGAAGGTCTTGTCACAATGCCCCGTCACCGGAGCACCGCACCCTAGAACAGGAAGCCGGCGACCAGGCCGATCAGGGCCAGGGCCTCGGTGAAGGCGATACCCAGGAACATGGTGGTACGCAGCTGGCCGGCCATCTCGGGCTGGCGAGCCATGGCCTCGGCGGTCTTACCGACCAGGATACCGATACCGACACCGGGGCCGATTGCGGCGAGACCGTAGCCGACGGTACCGAGGCCCTCGAAGGTCGTGGTGGTGTCCTGGGCGAGGATCTGCAGCTCGTTCATTTGGTTTCCGTTCCCTTTCGTGGCGCCCCACCTGTGTGAAAGAGGTAGTCGGTAGGTGAGGCGGAAATGTGTTGTTGTAGATGTCGGGGTTCAGTGCCCGTCAAAGCTCATCAGTGCTCGTCGGCGTGCAACGACTGCTCGATGTAGACCGCCGTCAGCAGGCTGAAGATGTAGGCCTGCAGGAAGATGATCAGCATCTCGAACAGCGTGAAGGCCAGTGCGGCGACCAGGGTGCCGCCTGCCAGCAGCGTCCAGCCGTTCAGCTGCCAGAAGAAGAAGTTCGTGGCACCGAACAGCAGGACCAGCACGATGTGGCCGGCCAGCATGTTGGCCATCAGACGGATGGTCAGCGTGACCGGACGCAGGACGAAGGTGGAGAAGAACTCGATCGGGACCACAAGCAGGTGCAGAGCCGGGGGCAGGTTCGGGATGACCACGGAGGACTTCACGAACTTGCCGAAACCGTACCGCTTAGCGCCCGCGTAGATCATGACGATGTACGCCACCGCGGCCAGGACGATCGGCATACCGATCCTGGCGTTGGCCGAAATGTTCATCCCCGGAATGATCGCCGGCAGGTTACCGATGAGAACGACGAAGAAGATGGTGCCGATGACCGGCAGGAACCGGCGCCCCTCCTTCTTCCCCAGGATCTCTTCAGCGATATGTATGCGGACGAAGTCGACCACGTACTCTGCGACGTTCTGCACACCCCTCGGGATCAGCTTGGGCTTGCGGAAGGCATACAGAAAAAAGGCCGCCAGGATGAGAATCATCAACAGACGGATGATCATCAGGCGGTCTACTGCGAAAATGCCGTTAGCGAACTCACTGAACCAGAGGTGGTCGGGATTCACTTCCCCCGGGAAGAATTCTTTCTCCATGGAGGGGGCATGGAACTCGCCCTTCATGGCCAAGGTTGTAACGCTCAGCGTTCTCTCCCGTGGTAGGGGCCGCATGACACAGGGTCACACGGTGCGATGGAGGATGTCAGGATGTTCCCGGTAGCGCGGACTCCGTCGCACGTCGGCACGCCACCGGGGGTGATAGACCAGGCTCGGACGTAAGGCGCGCTTAAAGCGCGCGGGCCACTCACCTGATTACCCGCACTAGACAATAGCAGCGATTGGCCTGGCTGTGCGAACCAGCACCCCCGCAGTACTTCACTGGACGATACAGCATTGACCCGCACCCGGGGTCACCCCCGGAAATTCCGGTCTCAACTGGCCGATCGTCAGCGGTCTGACCAGCATTCGATACTCAGCTGAATGCCGTACACCCACCGCCCCTCCCCTACCCCCGCACCGCCTCGGGCCCCCACAGCCCCGCCGCAAACCCCGTGGGTTCTCAGACGTTGGTGACCCGGGTCGTGATGACCCCGATTGTTTCCGAGACCAGGCCGACAAGCAGAGCGAGCAGCACGGTGACGCCCATGGCGGTGTGGTCGAAGAAGTCCATGTTCCGCAGCACCAGCAGAATGCCGAGCACCACGATGATCTTGAGCAGCCACGTCCCCAGCATCACCACGACGGTGGTCTGCGGCGAGGTATTCGAGGTCAGCAGGACGATGCCCACGGTCGCCAGGATGAATCCACCGCCGATGGCCGCACCGATCAGCACACCCCACAGCCCCTCCGGGCCGCGGGCGTTGCCCCACAGCGCCAGGGAGATGATGGTGATCACCAGCACGGCGACCGCACCCCACTTCGCGGCACGCAGCAGCGGACGCCGGTGGTCGGCGACATCGCCGTCGTCACTGACGTTGATGTCCGGCAGGTCGGCCGGGGACTGGGACGGGGTGTTGTTCTGCTCGCTCACGGACTACACCCTAGCGTCCGCGGCCCCCAGGTCCCATCTTGCCCACGTTACGGCGGGTGGACGCACCCGTCCGGGGCAGCGGGGTCGTCGCGGTCGGCGGAGTTTTCGTGACGGCCTTCGGAGCATGCGGTTCCGAGGGTGGGACCGTCTCCGACACCGCGGCTACTGTGGTTCTGCCCCGCCACAAAGGCACGACGGTGAACCCCAGTGCCAGCAGGATCGCCACCCCGAAGATCGTCGCTGCCACACCCAACGGGAAGACCGTGGAACCCACCGCCCCCAGTGCCACCACCCCGACCCAGGCGTAGAGCACCAGGACGACCTGCTTCTGGGAATGCCCCAGGCGCAGCAGCCGGTGGTGCAGGTGCTGCTTGTCGGGGGCGAACGGGCTCTTGCCTGCCTTGAGTCGGCGGAAGACCGCCATCAGCAGGTCCAGCATCGGGATGAACAGTGCGGCAATGACAACCAGCATCGGGGTCAGCAACGCCAGCAGGTCGGCCGGGCCGTAGAGGGCCATGTTGATCCGCCCGGAGGCCGAGACACTCGCCGCGGCCAGCAGCAGGCCGATGAGCATGGAGCCTGAGTCCCCCATGAAGATGCGCGCCGGCGAGAAGTTGTGCGGTAGGAATCCCAGGCACACTCCCAGCAGGCCGGCGGAGATCATCGCCGGCGGGTAGGCGCTGACGGTACCTCCCTGGTCATGCAGGATCGTCAGCGAGTAGATCAGCAGGGTCGCCGCAGCGATCGCGCCCAACCCGGCCGCCAGGCCGTCCAACCCGTCGACGAAGTTCATCGCGTTGATGATCGCGACCGTCAACAATGCAGTCAAGATCGTTGACTGGACCTGATCCAGGATCAGCGTGGTGCCGCCACCGAACGGAGAGTAGATGAGATACCAGGACAGCCCTGCGAGGCTCATGACGACGGAGCCGGCGACCTGGCCGCCGAGCTTGAGTACCCAGGAGATGTCGAAAAGGTCGTCGACGACACCGACCACCACGATGACGAAGGCCGCGGTCATCACCGCCACCATGTCCGGGGTGATCGGAGGGAAACCCCGGTTGAGCGCCGGCAGTTGGCTGGCAACCAGGACCGCGACGACGAAACCGGTGAACATCGCCACACCACCCAGCCGTGGGGTGGGGACGGTGTGGACATCGCGGGCACGGGGCTTGGCGAGACGTCCGTACCGCAGCATCAGCATCCGGATGATCCCGGTCGTGAGATATGTCGTCACCAGTCCCACGAGGAGGACCAGCGCGAGCTCCCGGAACGGAACGCCGACGACCGACCACGACGCCGCGTGCACCAGCACGCGCTCACCGGTCATCCGTTCGCCACCCCGGAGGTTCCGCCGGCCGTGTCCTGTCCCAGCAGCAGTTCGGCCGGCACGCCGAGCACCTCAGCGACCCGGGTTGCCGGGATCGCCCCTTCGCGGAGGATGCGCGGGCGCATCCCGGACAGGTCCACGATGGTGGACGCGGTGCCGATGGTGGCCGGGCCACCGTCGAGGTAGACCGAGACGGAGTCCCGGAGCTGGTCGCGGGCCTGCTCCGCGGAGAGTGCCGGCGGATGCCCGTGGATGTTCGCACTCGAGACCGCCATCGGGCCGGTCTGCTGCAGCAGTTCGATCGCCAGCGGCTGCAACGGCATACGCAGGGCCACGGTGCCGCGGGTGTCGCCGAGGTTCCACGGCAGGCTCGGGGCCTGGTGGGTCACGATCGTCAGGCCGCCGGGCCAGAAGGCCTCGGTCAACAGGCGCAGGTTCTCGGTGTAGTCCCGGACCAGGCCGGTGACCGTGGTCCACGAGCCGATGAGTACCGGCACCGGCATGTCCGGACCGCGGCGCTTGGCCCGCAGCAGTGCGCTGACCGCGTCATTGTCGAAGGCGTCTGCACCGATGCCGTACACCGTGTCCGTCGGCAGGACGATCAGCCGCCCGCCCTTCACCGCACCGAGTGCTGCGGCGAGGCCGGCCTCACGCGTCTCGGAGGCCGTGCAGTCGTAGGTCTGTGGCATGGTGGACCGTTCGTCCCTTCGGATGTGTCGCTAGTACGTCGGTTAGGTTATCGGGTCCACTGTAGTCCCGGGCCGCTTCAAAGACAGCCCCCGGGTCCGGGGCGGTGGCCGGGGTTGTCTCGGGTTAGTGGTCCGGACGGTGCCCGGGGTCCCGGTGCACCCGTCCGGTGACGAAGCGGTCGCGTCCGGCGAAGTCCCGGTACTGCTCCAGGTCCTGTACCCCGACCTGTGCGAGCAGGTCGCGCACACCTGCACCATTGCTGTCGTCATGCTCGATACCGACCACCGCCACCGGCGCGGCGGCCACATCCACGACCTCGGCCATGGTCCGCAGCAGATCGAGTCCGTCGGCCCCGGAGAACACCGCACGGTGCGGGTCCTGCCGGACCTCGGGTGACACCTCCGTGCTCTCCGGGACGTACGGCGGGTTGGAGACCACCACGTCCGCCGCGGCGACCAGTCCGTGGCGAACCAGCGGTGCCGGGGTGGAGACATCCGCCTGGTGGAACTCGATGGCGATCCGGTTGCTGATGAACCCCTGGTCCACCCAGCTCGCAGTGGCCTGGGTCGCCGCGGTGACCGCTGCCGGGTCGATTTCCAGACCGACCAGGCGCAGGTCCACCCGGTCGGCGATCCCACGGGTGGTGAGCAGATGGGCCAACCCCAGGGTCACCGTCCCCGGGCCGCTGCACAGGTCGATGACCGTGACCGAGGGCTCGGAGAGTCGGGCGGTGAGAATGTCGGACGCACCGGTGAAGACCGCGACCCGGTCCTCCACCTGCCCGGCCGCCCACTCGATGAGCAGGTCGGTCTCCGGACGGGGGATGAACAGTCCGGGGGCCACCGGAAGATCCAGTCCCACCACGGTGCCTACGCCCAGGATCAGCTGGAGTGGTTCGCGGGCGACCCGGCGGGCCAGCAGATCCCCGAAGCCGGGCGGCGCCGGGTCACCGCCGCGCAGGACGAGATCCATGGCGGTGACCGGTGCCGTTGTCCGGATGTCAGCCTCGCGGTTGATGGCCTCCGCCATGAGGATGCGGGCATCGTGGGCGGCGGACTCCACGCCCGCCGCCGACAGCTCGGCCACCGCGGAACGCAGCACCTGGGACACTGTCTGGGGCTCTGTCTGGGACTCTGTCACGGAGAGTTCCAGCTACTACTCCCCCGCCTCGAGGCGGGCCTTGCGGTCGGCGTCCTGCAGCGCGCCGAAGAGCGCGTCGAGGTCGCCGTCCAGCACGGCGTCAAGGTTGTTGGCCTTGTAGCCGATGCGGTGGTCGGAGACCCGGGACTCCGGGAAGTTGTAGGTACGGATGCGCTCCGAGCGGTCCATGGTGCGGATCTGTGCCGCGCGGCCCTCGGCGGCGACGGCGTCCGCCTCCTCCTCCTTCATCTGCTGGAGGCGGGCGGCGAGCACCTGCATGGCGCGCGCCTTGTTCTGGATCTGCGAACGTTCCTTCTGACAGGTCACCACGATATTGGTGGGCAGGTGGGTGATACGCACCGCCGAGTCCGTGGTGTTCACGCCCTGACCACCCTTACCGGAGGAACGGTAGACGTCGACGCGGATGTCCTTGTCGTCGATCTGCACGTCCTCGACCTCGTCAGGCTCCGGGTAGACCAGTACACCGGCGGCCGAGGTCTGGATGCGCCCCTGGGACTCGGTGACCGGGATACGCTGCACGCGGTGCACGCCACCCTCGAACTTGAAGACGCTCCACGCACCGTCGCGGCTGGGCTGCTTGGACCGCACCGACATGGTCATGTCCTTCACACCGCCCAGGTCGGTCTCGTTGGCGTCGAGGACCTCGAAGGTGAAACCGTGCTTCTCACCGAAGCGCTGGTACATGCGTGCCAGCTCGCCGGCGAACAGTGCGGCCTCCTCGCCACCGGCGCCGGACTTGATCTCCATGACGACGTCGTCGCTGTCGTGGGGGTCACGGGGTGCCAGCAGGTCGGTGAGCTTCTCCTCCAGGGTGGGGATCTCGGCGGCGAGGCGCTCGGCCTCGGCGGCGAACTCGGCGTCCTCCCCTGCCATCTCCGCGGCGACCTCGTGGTCCTCGCGGGCCTGGACCAGGGCGTTGTACGTCTGGATCACCGGCTGCAGTTCACTGAAGCGCTTGGAGACCTTGCGGGCCGCCGAGGCGTCGTTGTGCAGTTCCGGGTCGGAGAGCTGCATCTCCAGGCCCTGGTACTCCGACAGGATGTCGTCGATCTTGGACGGCGAACCGCCCGCCACGCTCTGGTCACTCATCGTCTTCACCTGCCAGCGGTGCCGAGGAGGCGATCTGCAGCATGAAGTCGCGGTTGGTCTTGGACTTCTTCAACTGCTTGAGCAGCAGGTCGATGGCGGCCTGGGGGTCCAGCGCGGAGAGGATGCGGCGCAGCTTGTGCATCAGGCGCGCCTCCTCCGGGCCGAACAGCAGCTCGTCCTTACGGGTGCCGGACGGGTTGACGTCGACCGCCGGGAACATCCGGCGCTCGGCGATCTTACGGTCCAGCTTCAGCTCGGCATTGCCGGTGCCCTTGAACTCCTCGAAGATCACCGTGTCGCCGGCGGAGCCGGTCTCCACCATGGCGGTGGCGATGATGGTCAGCGAGCCACCGTCCTCGATGTTGCGGGCTGCACCCAGGAACCGCTTCGGCGGGTAGAGCGCATTGGAGTCCACACCACCGGAGAGGATGCGGCCCGAGGCCGGGGAGGAGTTGTTGTAGGCGCGGCCCAGGCGGGTGATGGAGTCCAGCAGGACCACGACGTCCTTGCCCTGCTCCACCAGGCGCTTGGCACGCTCGATGGCAAGCTCGGCGACAGCGGTGTGCTCGTTGGGCGGGCGGTCGAAGGTCGAGGCGATGACCTCACCCTTGACGCTGCGCTGCATGTCGGTGACTTCCTCGGGACGCTCGTCGACAAGGACGACCATGAGGTAGCACTCCGGGTTGTTCACCGCGATGGCGTTGGCGATGTCCTGCAGGATCGTGGTCTTACCGGCCTTGGGCGGGGACACGATCAGGGCACGCTGGCCCTTACCGATCGGCATGATCAGGTCGATCACCCGCGTGGTCAGCACCTTCGGTTCGGTCTCCAGACGCAGTCGCTGGTTGGGGTACAGCGGGGTCATGCTGGTGAATTTCGGACGCTGCGATGCCTGGTCGGGGGTCAGTCCGTTGACCGTGTCCACCGAGTGCAGCGGGATGTACTTCTGACGGTTGCGGCCGCGTCCGCCGCCACCGCCGGCCTGCTGGCTCTTGGCGCCCGGGCGGATGGAACCGGTGACCGCGTCGCCGTGGCGCATGCCGTACTTGCGCACCAACTGGATCGGGACGTACACGTCGGTCGCTCCGGCGTGGTAGCCGGTGGTGCGGATGAAGGCGGTGTTCGCGTCGGCGAAGTCGAGGATGCCGGCGACCGGCGTGGCCGGCTCGTTGTTCTGGCCGCCCTGCTGACCACCCTGCTGCTGGCCACCACGGTTCCGGTCGCCCCGGTCGTTACGATCGTTGCGGTCACCACGGTCGCGGTTGCCCCGCCCCTGGCCGTCGCCACCTTGTTTGCCGTTGTTCTGGCGGCCCTGGTTGTCGTTGCGCCCCTGATTCTGGCCCTGGTCCTGACCCTGGTTCTGGCCCTGGTCATGGCCGCCCTTACCCCGGTTGCGACGGTTACGCCGGTTACGTCGTCCTCGACGACCCCCCTCGTCCTCGCCACGCTCATTGTCACCACGGTCACCACGGTCACCACGGTCACCACGGTCACTGCGGTCACTGCGGTTGCCGCGCTGGTCGCGGTCGTTACGGTCCTCCCGTCCGCCCTGGTCGGATCCCTCGGAATCACTGTCCTGGGCGGTGGACGGTGACGCATTCGACGAGGCCGTGGAAACAGTATCGGCCTTGCTGTCTGCCTTGCTGTCCGCAGCAGCGCCGGAGTCCTTGGCCCCCGAAGTGCCGGAGGTGGACATCCCCACGCCGGAGGTCCCGCCGCGTCCGGCACTGCCGATACCGGCAGCGGCGATGGCCGACACCAGGTCCCCCTTCCTCATCCCGGAGGTTCCCCGCAGCCCCTGCGACGCAGCAATCTGCTTGAGTTCCGCCAGTTTAAGGGTGGCAAGTCCGTCATTCTGTGCCCTGGAGACGATGTCCGGCAAAGTCAAAGGTGTCCTTTCGGTTCACCCCCGGTGTCGTCGCCCCGCACTCCCCGACCACCGTGGCTTCGGCCACGCAGCGGGAACACCAGGATGGCAATGCGGGCACCCAGGTGCCCAGGAATCCTGGCGACGGAACAACGGGAGGTGACGTGCTCTCGTGAGTCGTCGAATTATGGACGGATGCCACGGCTACGGCACCTGTGGAAGGTGTCTGACCGGCCTGAAAATGGCGTTCGGTGGTGAAATTCCGTGGATCCGGATGACCCAACACCGTCTCGGACCGCACCTACGGCACCGGCGTGGCCGGGCCTGCGGGATGACGGTGGTTGGTTCTCGGTTGCGATAGTACCACCGGGCTCGCGGGACAACCGCATTTCACGTCCGCCGTGTGCGCCCGGAACACCCGGGTGGCACCCGGGTGACGGCCGGTGTCCGTTGGCGTGCACCGGCGTCCACTGGCGTCCCCTATCCTGGGTAACCATGGACGGCACCTCCGGCTTCACCGCCTCGACCCCCACCACCGACCCCACTACGCCACTGGGCGCCTCGACGATGGGCGAGTACCCGCTGCTGCTGTCGCAGGTCCTGGAGTACGGACGCAGCGTGCACGGCAACACCGGTATCCGCACCTACTACGGTGACAACCCCGAGGACTCCACCTTCGCCCAGGTCGGAGCCCGTGCCACTGCCCTGGCGCATGCCCTGAACGACCTCGCCGGGGTCCGCGTCGGCGACCGGGTCGCGACCATGATGCCGAATATCACCGAGCACCTGGAATCGATGTTCGGGGTGATGTCCATGGGCGCGGTCCTGCACCCGCTGAACCCCAACCTGGTCGCCGACCAGCTGGTCCACATCATCAATCACGCCGGGGACCGGGTGGTCATCGCCTCCCCCCGACTGTCCCACCTTCTGGTGCCGTTGCTCGGACAATGTCCCACGGTCGAGACCCTGGTCCTCACCGGGACCGGCGGCGAACCCGCCCTCACAGCCGCCCGGGCTGCGTTCGCCGAGGTCGACCGTGACGACATCACGGTCCTGGGCTACGAGGAGATCCTCGACGGCCGCCCGACAGTCTACGACTGGCCGCAACTGCCGGAGACCTCGCCGGCTGCTCTGCTCTACACCACCGGAACCAGTGGTGCGCCCAAGGGCGTGGTGCACTCCCACCGGTCGATCTGGCTGCACGCGATGAACATTCGTACACCTGACTCCTTCGGAGTGCGCAACGGGTACAGCTTCCTGTGTGTCGTGCCGATCTACCACGTGTTGAGCTGGGGCGTCCCGGTCGCCGCCCTGATGGCCGGAACACCGATGGTGTTCCCCGGGGGCGACGCCAGCCCGACACACATGGCCTACGTCATCGCCGACTCCATGCCACGCATGGCCCACGGTGCTCCGACGGTGTGGATGCAACTGGTCGTGCACTACCAGAAGAACCCGCCGGAGAAGATGAGTCTGCAGGAGATCCTCTCCGGTGGTTCCCCGGTACCCGCCGCCCTGATCGATGCCTGGGAGGAACGCTACGGTGTCGACATCACCCACTGCTGGGGAATGACCGAGACCGGGCCGAGCGGGACCGTGGCCCGTCCCCCGGTCGGTGTCGGTGGCTCCGCCCGCCGTCGCTACCGCGACAGCCAGGGGCGCTTCCCCGTCGGAATGCAGTTCCGCATCGCCGACGAGGACGGGACCGTCCTGCCTCCCAACGACCGCTCCAGCGGGGAGCTCCAGGTTCGTGGTAACTGGGTCACCACCGACTACTTCCACTCCCCCGCTGCCGCGACCGGCGGGACGGCCGACACCTTCCGTGGCAGTGACGTCGACGAGGACGGGGACTACGCCACCAGGTTCACCGATGACGGATGGCTGCACACCGGTGACATCGCCACCATCACCCAGGACGGCTTCCTCACCGTCCACGACCGGCAGACGGACACGATCCGTTCCGGTGGAGAATGGATCTACTCTGCGATCCTGGAGAACTTCGTCATGGAGTCGCCGGTGGTCGCGGAAGCCGCGGTGATCGGGATGCCCGACGACCGGTGGGGCCAACGTCCCCTCGCCGTCGTGGTCACCATCCCCGGTGTCGCGCAGGACCGGGACACCGCGCAGCGGCTAGCGAATGCAGTGACCGAGAACGTGCCGCGCTGGATGGCCCCGGAGTACTGGACATTCGTCGACAGCATCGACAAGACCTCGGTCGGCAAGTTCGACAAGAAGGATCTGCGCTCACACCTTGCGGCCGGTGAGTACGACATCATCAAGCTACGCAGCCCCGGTGAACGCGACAGCGCGCAGGAGTCCGACCACGACGGGGCGGCCGACGCCGACGGTGCCGACGGCTCGGTCGGTTCAGACGGCGACGCACAGACCAACGGCGCCGACTGAGTCCCGACAAGGACCCCGTCGACGCCGTCAGGGTCGAATCCGGCGTTCGGTGGAGCTACCGCTAACCGCTGACGCTCACCGACGCGCGCTCGCCGATACCGGTCTCCAGCACAGCGATCCCGCGGGAGCGGGCCTCCTCCAGCAGCGCGGCATCCACCTCACCGGTGGACAGCACCATGACGGTCGGCCCCGCTCCGGACAGGAACGCCGGGTAGCCCAGGTTGCGCAGTCGGTTGACCCACTCCGAGGTCACCGGCAGCACCTCCGCCCGGTACGGCTGGTGCAGGCGGTCACGGGTGGCCTCCCACAACAGTTCCGGACGCGTGCTCAACGCCACCGGCAGCAGTGCCGCACGGGAGACGTTGAAGCGGGCGTCCTGATGCGAGACATCGCTGGGCAGCACCCGGCGCACCGCCTCGGTGGAGGCGTGGAAATTCGGGATCAGGGCGGTGGCACGCACGTCAGCGTGGACCGGCACCGGCACCGCGTGGTACTCCGGTGCGCTGCGGCCGTCGATCGGGATATTCGTCCAAGACACCACTCCGCCGCCGAGCACGCAGGCCGCGGCGTTGTCCGGGTGTCCCTCGAAAGCCGAGGACAGCTGGATGACGGTGTCGTCGTCCAGCGCACCGGTGGGGTGGTCCCCGCCGGCCAACGCACTGGCCGCGACGACACCTGCGACGGCGGCGGCAGCCGAGGAGCCCAGCCCGCGGGAGTGCGGGATGGCGTTGTGGCACACCACACGCAACCCTGCGACAGTCACCCCGGCCTCACGCAGGCCGGATCGCAGGGCGCGGATGACCAGGTGGCGTTCATCCAGCGGCACGTCGCCCTCGCCTTCACCGTGGACGATGATGTCCAGGCCGGCATCGACGGTGACGACCTCGACGGTGTCGTACAGCCCGACCGCCAGGCCCAGTGAATCAAATCCCGGGCCGAGGTTGGCGGTGGAGGCAGGAACCCGGACACTCACCGAACGTCCGGTGGCCAGCCTGCGCAGTGCACCGGGACCGGGGAGTGCTCCGTCGGCTCCGTCAGTGCTCCGGACGGGGGTCACGGGATCACTCATGCGAGATCAAGTGCCTCGGCGACCGCATTGGTGTCCACGTCGATCGGCGTGGGCTCCGGCATTTCACTCAGGGCGGTGGTCGGATCCTTGAGACCGTGACCGGTCACCGTGCAGACGATGCGCTGGCCCGGGGCGATGGAGCCCTCGGCGTGGGCGGCGAGCAGGCCAGCGACGGAGGAGGCCGACGCAGGCTCGACGAACACACCCTCGCGGGAGGCGATGAGACGGTAGGCCGCCAGGATCTCCTTGTCGGTGGCTGCCCGGAAGCTTCCGCCGGACTCCTCCTTGGCGGCGACGGCCTGGTGCCAGGACGCGGGGTTACCGATCCGGATCGCGGTCGCGACCGTCTCCGGGTTCAGCACCGGCTCGCCATTGACCAGTGGTGCGGCACCGGCAGCCTGCACACCCAGCATGACCGGACGCTGCGAGGAGACACCGGCCTCGGCGTACTCGGAGTAGCCCTTCCAGTAGGCGGTGATGTTGCCGGCGTTTCCGACAGGCAGTGCGTGGATGTCGGGGGCGTCGCCGAGTGCGTCGACGATCTCGAAAGCGGCGGTCTTCTGCCCCTCGATGCGCATCGGGTTCACCGAGTTGACCAGGGCGATCTCCGGGAAGTCGGAGGTGGTCTTTCGGACCAGCTCCAGACAGTCGTCGAAGTTGCCGCGCACCTGGATGATCCTGGCACCGTGCATCACTGCCTGGGACAGCTTGCCCTGGGCGATCCTGCCCTCGGGGATCAGCACGGCCGAATCGATACCGGCACGGGCGGCGAATGCTGCCGCCGATGCCGAGGTGTTGCCGGTGGAGGCACACATCAGCACCTTCTTACCGGCGTGGACGGCGTCGGTGACGGCGACGGTCATGCCGCGGTCCTTGAAGGAACCGGTGGGGTTGGCGCCCTCGACCTTCAGCCACACGTCGCACCCGGTGAGCTCGGAGATGTGGTTCGCCCGGACCAGCGGGGTCCCGCCCTCGTTGAGGGTCACCGGCTCCCAGTCAGCTGCGAAGGGCATCCAGGCCCGGTACTCGTTGATCAGGCCGGTCCAGTGGTGCAGCACCGGGTTGCGGGAATCGGTCATCAGTTGCCTTCCATTCGGATCACGCTGCGGACGGTTTTCACAGCGTCGATGCTCAGGAGGCCCTCGACGGTGGCCTCCAGGTCGTGTTCTTCAGCGTGGTGGGTGATGACCACCAGGCGGGCACCGTCGTCGCCCGCCTCCTCCTGACGCACCGTCTTCAACGACACACCGTGTGCCGAGAAGGTCGAGGACACCTCGGCGAGGACTCCGGGACGGTCTTCCACGATCATGTCCACGTGGTAGCGGGTACGCACCCGGCCGAAGTCGGCCACCGGCAGGTTCGCGTAGGTCGACATGCCCGGGGCACGCCCACCGTGGACGATGTTGCGGGCCGCGCCCACCACGTCACCCAGCACCGCGGAGGCAGTGGGGGCACCGCCGGCGCCGTTGCCGTAGAACATCAGGCGTCCGGCGTGCTCGGCGACCACGAAGATGGCGTTGAAGGATTCGGAGACGCTCGACAGCGGGTGCGATGCCGGCAGCAGCGCCGGGTAGACCCGGGCCGACACCGACTCGGCACCGTTGTCGTCGGTGAGTCGCTCACAGATTGCCAGCAGCTTGATGGTGCAGTCGGCGGCCTTCGCCGCGGCGATGTCGTCGGCACTGATCGAGCGGATGCCCTCACAGTGCACGTCGTCGATGGAGACGTCGGAGTGGAAGGCCAGGGACGCCAGGATGGCGGCCTTCGATGCAGCATCCAGGCCGTCGACGTCGGCAGACGGGTCGGCCTCGGCGTAGCCCAGGTCGGTGGCCTCGGCGAGCATCTCGTCGTAGGACGCACCGCGCTTGTACATCGCATCCAGGATGAAGTTGGTGGTGCCGTTGACGATGCCCATCACCTGGTTGACCTTGTCACCGGCCAGGGAGCGGCGCAGCGGGCCGACCACCGGGATGGCGGCGGCGACGGCGGCCTCGAAGAAGAGGTCGGCGCCGGAGGCGTCGGCGGCCTCCGAGAGCTCGGTGGAGTGGGCGGCGACCAGTGCCTTGTTGGCGGTGACCACGGACTTTCCGGCGCGCAGGGCCGCCAGCACCACGGTGCGCGGGTAGTCGATGCCACCGATGACCTCGATCACCAGGTCGATGTCGTCGCGGTTGACCAGCCCGAGGGCATCGTCGGTGAGCAGTTCGGTGGGCACACCGGGTCGGGGCTTGGACAGGTCGGAGACCGCGACGCCGCGGACCTCGACCGTGCCGCCGATGCGGGCGGTGAAGTCCGCCGCATTCTCGGTGAGGATGCGGAGCACCTCGGCCCCGACCGTTCCCATGCCCAGCAGGGCCACACCGACGGTGGGTGCGCCGGTGTCGCTGTTGTTGTCGTTCCTGGCGCTGTCAGCCTGATCAGACATTACTCTCCCGTAGTCGACTCGAGTGGGTTGTTACCAGTGGGTTGTTTACTGTGGATTGTTACCGATGATAAACCATCAGAAATTCTCCAGGGCGAGCACGTCGGCGACGGTCTCGCGACGGATCATCTCACGTGCTGCCCCGTCGGACACGATGACCACCGGTGGTCGGGGCATCATGTTGTAGCGCGAGGCCATCATGTAGCAGTACGCGCCGGTGCCGGGGATGACCAGCAGGTCACCCGGGCCGATGTCGTCGGGCAACAAGGTGTCGTTGACCAGGATGTCACCGGATTCGCAGTGGCTGCCGACCACGCGGGCGGCGACCAGGTTACCCGTCGCCTCGCGGTTAGCCAGTCGGCAGTCGTACTCGGCCTGGTAGAGCGCCGGGCGGATGTTGTCGCTCATGCCACCATCGACCGAGATGTAGCGGCGCACCGTCTCATCGGAGGTGTGGACGTCCTTGACGGTACCGACGGTGTAGACCGTCACCATCGACGGTCCGACGACCGCACGACCGGGCTCGACATTGACCACCGGGGCATCGACGCCGTAGGACGCGGCCTTCGCCGCCACCCGCGACCGGAGGTCGGCTGCGACCGACTCCACGTCGAGCTCCTCCTGGTCCGGGGTGTAGGCGATGCCGTAGCCGCCGCCGAGGTCGAGGGTGTCGAAGGACGCCGCGGCGGCACTGTCGGCGCCGTCGGTAGCGTTGCCGTCGGCGAACTCGCTGACCAGTCGCGACCACAGCCCCAGCAGGCGGTCGGCGGCGAGGGCGAAGCCGTCGGCGTCGAAGACCTGGGAACCGACGTGGCAGTGCAGGCCGCGCAACCGAAGACCGTCGGTGGCCGCACAGCTGCGGCAGGCGGCCTCGGCCGACCCGGAGGCCAGGGAGAAGCCGAACTTCTGGTCCTCGTGACTGGTGGCGATGAACTCGTGGGTGTCGGCGTGGACACCGGGCTTCACGCGGACCAGGACGTCCTGGATGATGTCGAGCCCGGCGGTGACCTGCGCCAGCCGCTCGATCTCGATGACCGAGTCGACGACGATGAGCTCCACTCCGGCGCGCACGGCGGTGGTGAGGAACTCGACCGACTTGTTGTTGCCGTGCACGGTGATCCGGTCGGACGGGAAGTCGGCGGCCAGTGCCACCTCCAGCTCACCCTGGCTGGCGACGTCGAGGGCCAGGCCCTCCTCGTCGATCCACCGGCACACCGTCCGTGACAGGAATGCCTTGGAGGCGTAGTGCACGCGCTCGCCACCACCGAAGGCGGCGGCAAGGCGGCGGCACCGGGCCCGGAAGTCCGCCTCGTCCATGATGAAGACGGAGGTGCCGTACTTCTTGGTGACCTCGGAGACCGGTACGCCGCCGATGACCATCTCACCGTCGGCGGTGCGTCCGGTGTTCAACGGGAAGACGTGGGAGGGCAGGGTGTTGAACTCGTCGAGGGTCTCGGTGCGCTTACGCAGCGGGGCCTCGGGGAAATGAACGTCCATGTCCATGGGGAACCGGTCACATCCTTTCGGGGGCGGTGACACCGACCAGGGTCAGGGCGTTGGCGAGCACGCGGCGGGTGGCCGCGGCCAGGGCCAGGCGGGCGAGGAACACCGGGGCGGTGTCGGCACCGGAGGGTTCATCGGACTTCGGCAGGATCTGGCAGGAGTCGTAGAACCGGTGGAAGGTACCGGCCAGCTGCTCGGCGTAGCGGGCGATGCGGTGCGGCTCACGCAGCTCGGCGGCGGTGGAGACCACACCCGGGAACTCGCCGAGGGTGCGGATCAGGTCGCCTTCGCGGTCGTGGTCCAGCAGCGACAGGTCGAGGGTCGACAGGTCGTCGGGCAGGGCGACGTCGTTGTCGGCGGCCTTGCGTGCCAGGGAACACAGGCGGGCGTGGCCGTACTGGACGTAGAACACCGGGTTGTCGTTGGACTGGCTGGCCCACATTGCCATGTCGATGTCGAGGGAGGAGTCCACCGAGGAGCGGATCAGGGCGTAGCGGGCGGCGTCCACGCCGATGGCCTCGACGAGATCGTCGAGGGTGATCACGGTGCCGGCGCGCTTGGACATCTTCACCGACTTGCCGTCGCGGACCAGGTTGACCATCTGGCCGATGAGCACCTCGACCTGGTCGGCGTCGTAGCCCAGGGCCTGGGCGGCGGCCTTCAGCCGCGAGATGTAGCCGTGGTGGTCGGCGCCGAGCATGTAGATGCACAGGTCGTGGCCGCGGTCGATCTTGTCGGCGATGTAGGCGATGTCACCGGCGATGTAGGCGGCGTTGCCGTCGGACTTGATGACGACCCGGTCCTTGTCGTCGCCGAAGTTGGAGCTGCGCAGCCACCAGGCACCCTCGGCCTCGTAGAGGTTGCCGTTGTCCTTCAGCGTCTGGATGGCCTTGTCCACCGCGCCGGACTCGAACAGGGAGTTCTCGTGGAAGAAGATGTCGAACTCGGTGCCGAACTCCGCCAGGGTGCGCTTGATGTGGGCGAACATCAGCTCCACACCCTCGGACCGGAAGTGCTCCTGGACAGCGGCGTCGGCAGCGTCGCCGGTGCCGAACTTGTCCTGCCAGTCGGGGTGCGCGGCGATGACCTGCTGGGCGATGTCTCCGATGTACTCGCCGCCGTAGCCGTCCTCCGGGGCGGGCTCGCCCTTGGCCGCGGCGACCAGTGACCGGGCGAAGCGGTCGATCTGGGAACCGTGGTCGTTGAAGTAGTACTCGCGGGTCACCGTGGCACCGCGGGCGGTGAGGATCCGGCCGAGGGAGTCACCGACGGCCGCCCAGCGGGTGCCGCCGAGGTGGATCGGGCCGGTGGGGTTGGCGGAGACGAACTCAAGGTTGATCTTCTGCCCGTCGAAGTCCGCGCCGGTGCCGTAGGAGTCACCGGCGGCGAGGATGTCGGTGACCAGCTTGGCCTGGGCATCCGCGGCGAGGCGGATGTTCAGGAAGCCGGGGCCTGCGATGCTGGCCTCGTCGATGCCGTCGACTGCTGCGAGGGCATCGGCGAGCCAGGTCCCGAGTTCACGGGGGTTGGTGCCGGCCTTCTTGGCGGTCTGCAGGGCGATGTTGGTGGCGTAGTCGCCGTGCTCCGGGTTCCGGGGACGTTCGACGGTTGCCTGCTCGGGGACGACGTCGGCATCCAGCCCGTGGTCGGTGAGGACGGTGCGGGTTGTTGCCGTGATGATGGAGGCGAGTTCAGCAGGAGTCACAGTTGACGAGAGTAACAAGTCGGGGTGCGGAGTCGGTGAATCGCACCATCGATCGGGGGTTTTGCGGCGAGCGGGAGAGGCGGTGCTATAGTTGCCGTCATTGCCTCCGTAGCTCAGGGGATAGAGCACTGGTTTCCGGTACCAGCGGTCGGACGTTCGAATCGTCTCGGGGGCACACTTCCGATCATCCCCACGTCTGTGACGTGGGGATTTTCTTGTTTCCTGGGTCCGCCGAGCAGCCGCGGCTACGCTGCGGCGCGGAGGCTGTCCATCGAGACCGCAAATGCCCCGGGCACGCTGTCGAAGCGGGAGGGGTCACAGGTCAGAACGATGATCTGGTGGTAGGCCGCCAGCTGTGCGAGCACCAGATTCATTCGCTGGGCACGTCCGGCGTCGGAGAAGCCGAGGGCGTCGTCGATGACGATCGGGACCGCCTCCCCTCCGCCGATAATGTCGGCGACGGCCAGCCTGCTGAGCACCGCGATCTGTTCCTGCGCCCCACCGGACAACTGGGAGGTCGCCAGGGATGTCCCGTCGAGGATGCGGCGGGCTACGGTGAGGTCCTCGTTGAACTCGAACTCGACCCAGCGCCCGTAGAGGGTGCGGGCCAGCTTCTCGAAGGACGCCCGGAACGGCGCCTCGTAGCGCTGTCTCGCATCGGCACGTGCCGCTTCGACCGTGGTGTAGAGCAGGTCGGCAGCGGTGGCGCGTTCCTGGACGCTGCGGAGCTGACGGCTCACCCGCTCCAAGTTGGTGGACGCTTCCTCACGTCGTTCGGCGACTCCGGCGTGCTCACCGAGTGCACCATTGGCCCGGGAGATCTCGTGACCGATCGCCTCGGCACGCTCCCGGAGCCGCTCGACCCGCGTCGTCGCACCGGCGGCGAGGCCTTCCAGGACCTCGAGGTCGACCAGCCCCGACTCACCGCCTGCGCCCTCACCGAGTTCGGCGATGGCGTCCTGCAATGCGGTTCGGGCGGTGTCGAGGCTGGTGCGGGCGGTGTCCACCGCCTGCTGCAGGTCTTCATCGCTGATCTCCGAGCGCGCCTGGGTCAGTGCCTTGTCCAGGCGTTCCCGGCGTTCGGTCTCCCGTTCCAGATCAGCTTCCCGGCTGGCCAGCCGGAAGACTGCGCCGGCCTTGACGATGTTGTCGAGGTCCTCACGCAACCGGTCGGCCTGCTTGTCGGAGTCCACGACCACCCGACGAACCTTGGCGAGGTCCACGGTGTCAGCGTCAGCATTACTGTCACCGTCCGCGACAGCGTCGGCACCTGTTCCCCCGGCCCGGAGTGCACCAAGGCCCGGCAGCAGTTGCTCATCGACCGTCGAGTCCGGGTCTGCGGCCAGGACGGACTCCCGTGCCGCATCAATGGACGCGGCGGTGTCCACGACCTCAGTCTCCAGCTGCTGGGCCTTCGCCTCCAGCTCTGTCACCGACAGTCCACCGGTGGCCGTGCCGAGTTCCAGCCGCAGCTCAGTCACCGTTTCCACGGCGACCCGACGGCTCTCCGCCAGCGTCTCGGCGTCCTCGATGGAACCCACCCCGAGGTCCGCCAGTGCCCGGGCCAGGGCGGCCTGCGCACGGGCGACATCATCGTCGATGTCCTTCAGGTCCAGCGCCGGGGTCACGCTGACCCGGTAGTCCCCGACACCGAACTCGCGGCGGGCGGTGACGCCGACGGTGAGCCCGTCGGTGTCCAGCTCCGTGGTCTCGCCGTCGACGGTGATGCGGCCACCGCCCGGCCCACTGATCTGCACGGTGGTCGCGGCAGCGTCCCGCACTCCATCGGCACGGCGACGGTCGGCCGCCAGACGGTGCAGCTCTGCCACGGTGTCCAGAGTCACCGGGTTCTCCGACACGGTGGTCTCGGCGGCTCCGAGTCGCTCGGAGATTTCCGCCGCCGCCTTCTGCTGTGTCGCGAGGTCCTCGCACGACTGCCGCACCCGGACGTTGTCCCGCACTGCGGCAAGGTAATTGACGTAGGCCGTGGCGACCGCCGTGGTCCGCCGCGCCTGCTCCCACTTCGCTCGGACCTCGGACTCCTGCTGCTTCTCCAGCGTCGCCGCTTCCGTGGCCTCCTCAACCTGCTGCGCAGCAGTGGTCACCGCCTCGGTGGCGACGTCGAGTTCGGCACTCTTCTCGGAGCGGACCTGTTGCCGCTGCTCCGCCACCTCGAGAACGTCGGTGGCCTGGGCGACCGCCGCACGGTGACGTTCCAGCACGGCATGTTCCTCTCGGCCAGCCGTCAGTTCCGCCTCGGCCTTCTCCGCGGATGCCTCGGCCTCGGGCTGCTGGCGCATGATGTCATCCCTGTCAGCGCGCAGCCGGCCGAGTTCCTCGATCAGCCCCTGGGCCTGGCCGTAGCGGACGTCAGCCTCATCGTGCTCGGCCTGAGCGGCGGTCACCGCCTTCTGCGCAGCATCGAGTTCCCCGGTCGGTCGACCGGTCGGGGTGAAGTACCGCTTCCGCTCCTTCTCTATGCGGTCGATCAGTGAGGTGGTGTCTGCCGCGGATGCCGCGGAGGACACAGAGGCCACAGACGACACAGCGCCAGCCTCACCAGACCGGGGGCTGTCCTGGTCGCCATCTGCTCCGGGCGCAGCCACCAGTGCCTGTTCCAGGGGCCCCAGACCCGCAGCGACCAGCATCTCCATGCTCTTGCCCTGCTCGATGGTCAGGGCGTCCAACAGGTCCGCGTCCACCTCCTGCGCCAGGATCTCGGCGAACCGGTCGGATGCCTCCCTGCCGGTGAGGTTCTCGGTGCGCGGTGCGGTGACGGTCAGCTCGCAGCGTCCACTGCCCTGCTTGTAGGCCTTGGTGATGCGGAGCTCGTGTTCTCCCACCGTCAGTTCGGCGGTGATTGTCGGAGGTTCGTCGGCGGAGACGTCCTTGAGTTCTCGGACCTCCCGCTTGCCGCTACTGAACAGGGTGTCCGACAACAGCAGACGCAGTGCCTTAAGGACGGTCGACTTGCCTCGCTCATTAGGCCCGTGCACCACCATGACCCCCTTCTCGGGCACGGTGACGGTGGCGTGGGTGACTCCTGCGACGTGGTCGAGTGTCAGTGAGGTGATCTTCAGCATGGTCGGACTACTCCCCCCTGCCCGGTGGCGACGGCAGTCGTCGGGCTCAGCCGGTACAACAGTCTCAGTGCATCGCGGGACGCGGCATCTCCCTCAACGGCGGCCTCGGACAGCTCGGTGGCAGCCACGCCGATGACCCCGGGCCAGTCGGCCCCGGCGAGTTCCTCGTCTCCGGGGATGACATGCAGGTCCATCAGCCGTTCCCGCGGGTACAGCGCGGCGAAGGACGGGACGAGACGCTCCATCTCCTCATCGAGACGCGCTGAGGTCGCCAGGTCCACCGAGCCGCTCAGGGCGTACTTGACCACCGTGGTGCGCTTGTCAGGCAACCCTTCGAGCCTGTCCAGCCAGGTATCCAGGTCCTCCGGCCCGGTGATCTCCGCCGCCAGGGCCAGGAAACGCCACTGTCCGGTGGCGACCTCCTCGACCTCCACGGTGCTGGGGCCTGCCTCAGCCGGTGTGACGTCCGTGATCAGGACGAATCCCGAGCGATGCTCGCCGCCACCGTGCTGCTCCCGGAAGTCGGTCACCTCCGGGCTTCCCGAGTACCAAACGGTTCCGGAGGGGTGCAGGTTGACCACCGAGTGGGTGTCGCCGAGGGCGACGACATCCACGACACTCTCGGCGCAGGCCTGTGCCGCCCCGTCAACGTCGATGATTGACGGGTCGGCCCCGGATTCCCGCGACTCGGTGGCACCGTGACCGACGACGACGCGCACCGCGGCCCGTGCTTTCTCCCCGTTGTCCTCTGTGTTGCCCTCTGCGCTGTCCTCTGCGCTGTCCTCTGCCCGGAGTTCGGCGAGCACCGTGGCTACCGGGTCGACGCTCATGTACTTCGACAGCAGTGGGGCGCCGACGATGTCGGCGTCCGGGCCCTGCTCCCCTGTGACCCGGTGCGGTGTCGAGTCCGACAGAACCTGCACCGTGGGTGCGAGAGCCCGGAACTCCGGTGAGCGGTACACGCTGGCCGCGTCATAGGGGTCATGGTTGCCGGGCAGCAGGAACACCGGAACCGGGGAGCCCCGCAGGATGTCGACTGCTCTGCGCCAGGTCACCCGGTCGACGAGGTTGTCGTCGAAGACGTCCCCAGCAACCACCACAGCGGCACAGCCACGCTCCTGTGCGATCTCCAGCAGGGTCTCGATGACGCGGAGCCGGGCCTCCCGGTAGCGGGGGCTGGCCTCCTCGCCGAGGAACCAGCGGTCCATGCCGAGCTGCCAGTCGGAGGTGTGCAGGAACCGGAAGGTGCCGGGCTCCGGCGTGTGGCTGAGTGTGGTGGTGTCAGTCATGGTCACCATTCCTATCAGTCGTCCCGGACAGCCACGGTTCACGTTCGAACTTCTGTTCTGATTCCTCAGGGTGAGGGGGTGGATCGGTGAGCGCGTCGTAGCACTGTCCCAGACTGTGCAGCACACGCAGCTGGTCGACGTTATTCCAGCTGAAACGCCGGATCGCCTGCGTTCGCAGATCCAGATCGCCGAGTTCCAGCCCGTACTGGACCTCGAAATCGTCCCACTGCGGCACCACGGTCACATCGCCCCAGAACTCCTCCGGCGTATACCGCTCCGCATCGTCCGGGGACTCATCATTCTCAGTATTCTCAGTGTCTGCAACTCCTGGACGTACAGGACTGTCCGGGGTGCCCGGGGTGCCACCGTCGGGCCCAGTGCCCCCACCGGTGCCACCGTCGGGCCCGACATCACCCCCGGCATCACCGCCAGCACCGCCAGCACCGTCACTGTCCGACTTCCGACGTCCTCCCTGCGACCCCGCCCCACGTCGCATCCGGTCGAGCAACACCTCAGGGTCGAACCCCCGCCAGGACAGGAACGCCAGCGGGTCCGCACTGAACTGCGCCGCCAGGGCGTAACAGAGGCACACCCGATGCTTGCAGAACACCCCGTGGTCCGGGCAGGTGCACCACGAGTCGATGTACTGGTCCACACTGAACAACACCGCAGACACCTCGGTCGACGGCCGACTCCCGGCCAGCAGTAGACGCAGGTTCTCCGGGTGGTCGTCCAACTCACCGATGATGTAGTCGATCTGGCGCGGCGACAGCGGCCGCCACCTCACCTGCACCTCGAATGGTTCGATCTGGGTCCCCTGCACCAGTCCGTTGACCCTGCCGAGCTCGGCGTCGAACTGCAGCAGTGACTTGGAACGGAACACCGTCCGACCCCGACTCAGCCGTCCGGAGTCCGTCAACGAGGTCACCGTGCGCATGACCATCGTCGACGACCAACTGTCCTTCGACAGGTCACTGTCCTGGGGAAGCTCGGCGGAGCGCTCGGGCGTCCTCGACGGCACCGTCGACGAGTAGCGGGTGCCTTTCCGTCCCCGGCTGAAATCCGCGGAGATGACATTGTCCCCCCACTGTGGCTGCGGGGTGCCGAGCCGTGACGCTGTGCACCGCTCATTGCGTCGGTCACTCACCGTGCCTCCCTCCTTCCGTCCCCACCGGTGCCGCCCGATAGGCCGCGGACGAGCCGCGGTCCACCGACGACTTGTTCAGCGTCCACAGTTCTGCCAGTTCCTTGTCGCCCAGGCGGGTAATCCAGCCTTCTCCGGCGGTCACGATGTCACCGGCGAGTTCCCGCTTGGCGCTGAGAATGTCATTGATCCTCTCGTCGATCGTACCGGTGGTGACCAGCTTGTGGACGGTGACCTCGCGCCCCTGGCCGATGCGGTAGGCACGGTCGGTCGCCTGGTCCTCGACCGCCGGGTTCCACCAGCGGTCGACGTGCACCACCACACTGGCGTGGGTCAGGGTGATGCCGGTGCCGCCAGCCCGGGTCGACAGGATCATCACCGGTGGACCGTCGTCGGTCTGGAAGGCATCGACCATCTCGGTGCGCTGACGCCTGGTCAACCCACCGTGCAGCATCGGCACCTCGGTGCCGACAAGGTCGGCGAGGTGAGGTGCCAGCATCACCCCGAAACTCGGGAACTGGGTGAACACCAGTACCTTCCGGTCGTCCCGGCGCGCCTGGGTGACGATCTCACTCAGCCGCTCGACCTTCTTCGACCGGTGGCGACCGTTCTGCAGCAGGCCGGAGCCGTCCCCGATGAAGTGCGCCGGATGATTGCATATCTGCTTGAAGCGGATCAGTGCGCCCAGGATGATGCCGCTGCGTCCCCGGCCCCTGGCCTGTTCGATACGGGCATTGAGGTCCGCGGTGTAGGCCTGGTACAGCGCGGCCTGTTCCTCGGTCAGTGGCACCAGGTCGATCAGTTCCGTCTTCTCGGGGAGGTTGAGCCCCACCGCGGCATCGGTCTTCACCCGCCGCAGGTAGAACGGCTCCACCAGGCGACGGAGCCGGTCCATGGCGTCGGCATCGTCGTGACGCTCCACCGGGACGGCGAGTCGGTGCTGGAAGGACGCGGCACTGCCGAGGATGCCGGGATTGCAGAAATCCATGATCGAGTGCAGTTCGGACAGGCGGTTCTCCACCGGAGTACCGGTCAGCGCGAGCCGGTGCCCCGCAGGCAGGGTGCGCGCCGCCTGACTCTGGGACGTGTTGGGGTTCTTGATGTTCTGTGCCTCGTCGAGCACCACCCGGCCCCACCGCAACTGCCGGTAGCGCGCCGCATTGCGCGCCAGGGTCCCGTAGGACGTCACGACGACGTCCGCAGCTGTCGCCGCCGTGGGAAACTCCTCGTCGGTCGTCTTACGGTGTCCGTGGTCGATGAGCACCGACAGATCCGGGACATGCGCCGCGGCCTCGGTTCGCCAGGTCTCCAGCACCGAGGTCGGGGCGACCACCAGGGTCGGACCGTCGCACTCCCCTGCCTCCCGTTCCCAGGCCAGCAGCGCCAGCACCTGCAGGGTCTTGCCCAGTCCCATGTCGTCAGCGAGGATCGCGCCGAGACGGTGGCGGTACATCCACACCAGCCAGTTGAGCCCGCGGCGCTGATGGTCCCGCAGCTCGGTGGTGACCATCTGTGGGACGTCCACCTCCTCCGGCGGGTCGATGACCGGCGCCATGACGCGGGCACCCGACGCGCCGTCGTCGGCGTCGTCGCCATCGTCATCGGTGCCAGCGCCCGTGGCCTCGTGGACAGGGGTCACCGCCCGGATGACCCGGTCCACCCAACCGTCTGCCTCGATGGTCAGGTCGCCGGCGTACACCGGTTGCCGTTCGGCGGCGGCCTCCGACTCCGACTCCAGGAAATCCACCAGTCGCAGGTGACCACCGGCGTCCGCCGAACCACTGAATCCGTCCTGACCGTCCTCACCCTCCTCGCCGGTGACAGCCCATGTCCGGGCTCGCTGCCGCTCGCGCTCGGCGGCGCGCAGGCGGGTGAAGTAGCTGCGCGCCACCCCGAGGGAGCGGGTGTCGAGTCGGACGTACCGCCCGTGCAGTTCCACGACGGTCTTCGCCGTACTCAGCAGGTCAACCATCTCCGGGCCGGAGAGTTCCTCGCCGTCCACCGACACCGCCCAGTCGAAGGACAGGATCTGGTCCATGCCCATGTGCCCGGACCCGGGCCCCTGGCCGACCGGGGCAACCCTCACCTTCACGGCGGGACGCAGTGTCGACCACCCGCGGGGCACCTGGATGTCGATGCCGGTGGACTGCAGGGCCGGCACACCGTGGGCCAGGAGATTCTCCATGTCCTCGTCGCTGAGAGCGAGGTAGACCACCCGGTCCTTCTCCGCCCGTCCGGTCAGAGTCTCCGGCGGAGGGAACCACACATTGGTACGCAGCCACGCCTCCGGGGCTGACGCCATGTCGCGGAGCTCCGGCCACGCCTGGTAGGCGAGGTTGAGGTGGGAGCGCAGCGCCTGACGAACCTGCGGGGTGGCTTCGGCGGCGACGACCGCCTCTGCCGGTGCATCGTCGGTGGACAGCCGCACCACCAGCCGCCAGCGCGGCGTCCGGGCTTCTGTGGCCCGGTCGCGGTCGGGACCGACGGAGGATGCCAACGAGTCCGGCTCCTCGAGCGAGAACACCACCTTCGTCGCCGCTTCCCGGGCCGACATACGCCAGGCATTGAGTGCATCGGCGATGCCCGCGGTGGCACGGTGATCAGCCTCACCCGAAACCAGGGAGGCGATGAAGTGGTTGTCCGGGTCGGCGTCCTCACCAGTCAGCCTGTCCTGGAGCAGGTGCACACACATCCAGTGCACGAGGTCGTCGGCTGCCCGACGCATCATGTCCGGCCCGCCGTTGAGGGTGAGCACCGCCGGTGCCGAGGCCCGGAACTCCTGCAGCACCCGGTTGTGATCACCACTGGAGGCCACGCACCAGGACGGGTACCACTGCCCGTCGCTGAACTGAGCTTTCACCATCACCCTGCCGGCGTGGACGATGTCGACGAGCAGGTCGTAGTAGCGCACCAACCACACAGCCTCGGGACTCAGCCCGTCGACAGACGCCGCACCGTCCCCGTCACCGACTCCCGCTGCCTGCCGCAGGTGGTGTGACAGGCGGCCCAGAACCACCAGAGCCTGCTCCGGGGTATAGGCCTGGGTCGGCAGATCCAGTGACTTGACCCGGCCCTTGGGGGTCGCCACCTGAACCTGACCCCGGCGCCGCAACGGCCGAGACAACACCAAGTTCTGCAGCACCTGCGGCAGATCGCCGGCGCGCACCTCGGCTGGCCCGGTCACCGCGACATGCCCCTCCACCCGCTCGACCCAGAGATTCAGTCCCCGGCCAGCGAGCCACAGCAGATGCAGGCGGTGTTCAGTCACTCCCCTTGTGTACCACGCCGCCCGGACACGAAAGATGTCAGACAACCCCGCGACAGCCGTCGGACCCCACCCCAGTCCCGCCCACAACCGCAACCGCAACCGCAACCGCAACCGCAACCGCAACCGGACGATCATGGCATCACACCAAGGAGTTCACGCGAATGTAAAAAACTCCCATTTTCGTCAATTACCTGGCAATTGACCGGGAATCATATGATGGAGTTTCGCGAATTGGCTGGCATTGAGGGCCAGACCATGACACGCTTCTAATGAGCGCGTCTCCGGGAACCCTCCCGGAGACGCTCCAGGCTGTACCACCACAGTGGCGGCCACATAACACCACAATCAACTACGACACATCTAGGAGGCACCGGTGAGTGAATCAACCTGGTTCATCATCGCCATGGTGATCTATCTGCTGGTCATGCTAGGCATCGGCCTGTGGAGTTTCGCCAAGACGGACAAGTACGAGGACTACATGGTCGGCGGCCGTGGTCTCCACCCGTTTGTCGCCGCGCTCTCGGCGGGAGCCTCCGACATGTCCGGCTGGCTGATCATGGGTCTGCCGGGCGCGATCTTCATGTCCGGATTCTCCGAACTCTGGATCGCCATCGGCCTGGTCATCGGTTGCTGGTGCAGCTGGAAGTGGGTCGCCCCGCGCCTCCGCAGCTACACCGAGGTGGCCAACAACTCGATCACCCTGCCGTCATTCCTGGAGAACCGCTTCCGGGACAAGAGCCACACCCTGCGCGTGGTCGCCGGAATCATCATCCTGGTGTTCTTCACCTTCTACGTCTCCTCCGGCATGGTGGCCTCCGGCCGCTACTTCGAGTCCAGCTTCAACGGTGACTACGTCACCGGCCTGGCCGTCATCGGTGCGGTGACCGTGCTCTACACCTTCGTCGGTGGATTCCTCGCTGTCTCCTACACCGACGTGGTCCAGGGTTCGATGATGTTCCTGGCTCTGGTCCTGGTCCCGGTGTTCGCGATTCTGTCGCTGGACAAGCCGGGCGACATCTTCACCTTCCAGCTGGACAACGAGTACGGCGACATCGCGAACATCCTCGGCCCGAACTCGCAGTTCTTCAACCTCTTCCAGTTCGACAACACCGGGGCGATGGCGACATTCATCATCATCATCTCCGGCCTGGCCTGGGGCTTCGGTTACGTCGGCCAGCCGCACATCGTGGTGCGCTACATGGCCATGCGTAAGCCCTCGGACGCCACCGCCGGCCGTCGTTACGGTGTGACCTGGATGTTCCTCTGCCTGGTCGGCACCGTGTTCGTCGCGATCTCCGCCCCGGCCTTCTTCGCGGCCACCCCGGACGCCAGCTTCTCGGACACCGCGAACTACGAGACCAACTTCCTGGACATGGCCACGGTGCTGTTCCACCCGCTGGTCGCCGGGCTGATCCTCACCGGGGTGCTGGCAGCGATCATGTCCACCATCTCCTCCCAGCTCCTGGTCGTCTCCTCCGCCCTGGTGGAGGACATCTACGCCGGTATGATCAACCGAAACGCCTCGGACACGATGCTGAAGAACCTGTCCCGCGTGATGGTCATCGTCGTCGCCGTGATCGCCGCGCTGGTCGCCCTGGACCCGGAATCCGCGATCCTGGGACTCGTCGAGTTCGCCTGGGCCGGCTTCGGTGCCTCCTTCGGCCCGGTCATCGTCGCTGCACTGTACTGGCGCAAACTCAACACCCAGGGTGCCGCCGCGGGCCTGGCGAGTGGTGCCATCGTCGCCTTCATCTGGGGCGGTCTGCCGCAGTTCGGCGTCATGGACAAGCCGTGGGGCCTCTACGAGATGATCCCGGGCATCATCGTCAACGTCATCGTGATGATCATCGTGACCAAGATGACCGCCGCACCGTCGAAGGAGATCACCGACGAGTTCGACCTCGCCATTCGCTTCTCCCAGAAGGCAACCGACCCGGATGCCGACGTCGATGCCGCCCGCGCCCAGGTCGGCGTCGACCCTGAAGGTGCCAAGGGTTCCAGCTCCTAGCTGACCTCCCACACCACCCCGGCACACCACCCCCCGGGGAACCTGACGGCCGGCCCGGTGCGTCCCTCCACAGTATGAGAGGACACACCGGGCCGGCCGTTCGTATGCGCGGCCCAGCCGCCCTGTTCGCCGCCGTCGCGGTACTCACTGTCGCGGTACTCACCGGAGCCGCCGGATGCGCCGCCCCGCAGCCCGGCACAACCGACGATGTAGGACGCTCCGACGACGCCGCGGTGGTCGCCCAGGCGTTGTCGGGCCTCACCGTCGTCGACCGGCGGGTGCATGTCCTGGGCTACTCCCGGGAACACTTCGGCGGCTGGATCAGCTACTTCCACGAGCATCCAGCGGGGTCAGGAATGTGTAGCACGCGGGAGATCGTCCTGCTGGAGACTTTCGCCCCCTCCCCCGGGGCCGGGCACGACACCGAGCACGCGAATGATGACGAGTCTGGGTACGGGAACAGTCCCGTCGGTTCCTGTCCGGCAGCCAGCGGTACCGCGACCGACGTCTACTCCGGTGAGGAGATCGTCCCGCAGGACGTGGAGATCGACCATGTCATCCCCCTTGCCGTCGCCTGGGACCACGGGGCCAACGAGTGGCCGCGGGAGCGTCGTATCCGGTTCGCCAATGACCGCGAGCTGAACCTGCTCGCGGTCTCCGGCGTCCAGAACCAACGCAAGAGTGATGCCTCGCTGGGTGAATGGTTGCCGCCGCGGGCCGGGACGGCCTGCGCCTACGCCGCACGCTATCTCTCGGTCGTCGTGCGCTACTCCCTCACCATCACCGGGGACGACAAAGAGGCCGCAGGCGATGCCTGCGGCCTCTGAGGGCTCACCGGTGGGCGGTCAGCCCACCCACCCGGGGTCACCCCGGTGATCGCCCAGGGATCAGTTGTCCCCGTCGCGGCGACCGTAGCGGTCGTCGCTGCGTGCCGGACGGTTGCCACGGTGGCTGCCACGGCCACCCCGGTCACCGCGGTCACGGTCGCTGCGGTCACGGTCGGACCGTCCGCGGCCACCACGGTTGTCCCGGCCGTCGCGGCCGTGTCCACCGTGGCCGCCGCGACGGTCACGGCCGCCACGGCCACCGCCGTCCCGACCGTCATTGTCGTGACGGTGACGGGCAGGACGTCCTGCCGGGGCGCCCGGGTCCGGCTCGATGTTGATCAGCTTGCCGGAGATGCGGGTCTGGTCGAGGGACTCGAAGACCTCACGCGGCAGATCCGCCGGGAGCTCCACCAGGGAGTGTTCGGAGAAGATGCTGATCCGGCCGAAGTCCCGGGAGTTCATGTTGCCCTCGTTGGCCAGTGCACCGACGATCGCGCCGGGGCGGACGCGCTGCCGGTGGCCGACGTTGACCCGGTACACCGCCAGGGTGTTGCCGTTGCGGTCGGTGACCGTCGGGGCGTCCTTGTTGAACCGGTCCTTGAAGGGGCGGGACACGCCACCGTTGCCGTCGAAGTCGCGGTCGCCGCGATCACGACGGTCACCGCGCTCGCCACGGTCACGACGCTCACGACGCTGCGGCTCCGGCAGTTCCTCCATATAGAAGGGCTCCTTGCCCTGCAGCTTCGCAGCAAGTGCGGCGGCGATGTCGGTCGCATCCACCTCGTGCTCGGCGGCGTAGGACGAGACCAACTCGCGGAAAGTGTCGACCTGCCTGCCCTTGAGTGCCTCGGTGATCGAAGCGTGGAACTTGGCCTTGCGGGCCTCGTTGACCTCGGACACCGGCGGCAGGTCGATCTCGTTGAGCTTCGACTTGGTGGCCCGCTCGATGTTCTTCAGCAGGCGACCCTCACGCGGGGTGACGAACAGGATGGCCCGTCCGGTACGACCTGCACGGCCGGTACGGCCGATGCGGTGCACGTAGGACTCCGTGTCACGCGGGATGTCGTAGTTGAAGACGTGGGTGATGCGGTCGACGTCCAGACCACGGGCGGCGACGTCGGTCGCCACCAGGATGTCCAGGCGGCCGTCCTTGAGCTGGTCGACGGTGCGCTCACGCTGGTTCTGCGGAATGTCACCGTTGATCGCGGCAGCGTCGAAACCGCGCTCGCGTAGCTTCTCGGCGACCTCCTCGGTGTCGTTCTTGGTCCGCACGAAGAGAATCATCGCGTCGAACTCGGTGACCTCGAGGATGCGGGTCAGCGCGTTGAGCTTGTTGCGGTAGGTCACGTACAGGTAGTCCTGCGTGATGTTGTCCGCGGTACGCTGGGTCGACTTGACCGTAACCTCTTCAGCGTTGTTGAGGTACTGCTTCGACAGGCGGCGGATGGCCGACGGCATGGTTGCCGAGAACAGTGCGACCTGACGGTCTTCCGGGGTGTCGGAGAGGATGCGCTCGACATCCTCCTGGAAGCCCATGTTCAGCATCTCGTCGGCCTCGTCGAGGACCAGGAAACGCAGACCGGAGAGGTCCAGGCTGCCCTTCTCGAGGTGGTCGATGACACGGCCGGGGGTGCCGACGACGACGTGGGCGCCGCGACGCAGGCCGGAGAGCTGTGCCCCGTAGGGTGCACCACCGTAGATCGGCAGGACGCTGATTCCGCCGAGCTGCTTGGCGAAGGACCCGAACGATTCAGCGACCTGCAGTGCGAGCTCGCGGGTGGGGGCGAGCACCAGCACCTGCGGGGTACGCTGGGAGCGGTCGATGTTGGCCAGGGCCGGGAGCGCAAAGGCGGCGGTCTTACCGGTGCCCGTCTGCGCCAGTCCGACGACGTCCCGGCCATCCATCAGTGTGGGGATGGTAGCGGCCTGGATCGGCGAAGGGTTGGTGAACCCGACGCCGGCGACGGCGTCGAGGATCTTCTGCGGGAGACCCAGCGAGGCAAAACCCTCGGCGGGGGCAGGCTCGGTCGCCCCGTTGTTGTCGGTGTTCTCTTCTCGGATGTTCTTCTCGGTGACGTCCCCGTCCACAGTGCTCTCGGGAATCTCTGCGCCCACAACGTCACCGAGGGCCAACGTCCCCGTTGCCGGGGAGGTGGTGGCCTCGTGCAGATTCTCCTGAGGTACTGACGACTGGGAGGTTTCCGGCATATTCTCGTCGCCGGTCACGTTCTCAGTTTCAGACATTATGCCCACCATACGTGCCTGATGGTCCAAAAGCGATTCCACGGGCTGGACCGTGTGGTATGTCACGACCGTTCCCCCGGGTGACCCACGTGGTTCCCATCCTCGAACGGCCCAGGTCTACGATGACCCGCGTGACTGAATCATCTGCGTCCCCGGTGCCCCCGGCATCCCCAGCACCCGTCAGGAAGCTCCAGCGCACCCTCTCCCACCGGCACATCCACTTCATCGCCCTGGGGTCGGCGATCGGTACCGGACTGTTCTACGGATCCTCCGGCGCGATCAGCGCAGCCGGACCTGGCGTGGTCTTCGTCTACCTGCTCGGCGGCGCAGTGGTCTACTTCATGCTCCGGGCGCTCGGCGAGATGGCCGTCGCCGACCCGGCACCCGGCTCCTTCGCAGAGTACTGCCGCCGATACCTGGGCGGCTGGGCCGGCTACATCACCGGGTGGATGTACGCCTTCGAGATGATCATCGTGTGCCTGGCTGACCTCACCGCGATCACGGTGTACATGACCTTCTGGTTCCCGGAGACCCCCGGCTGGGTCTGGGTCGCCGTGGCCTTGCTCGTGGTCGGCGCGGCCAACCTGGCCAGCGCCCGCTGGTACGGCGAGCTGGAGTTCTGGTTCACCTCGATCAAGGTCACCGCCGTGGTCGCGATGATCCTGGGCGGTGCCGCCATCCTGCTGTTCAACGTCGACACCGGCGGATCGGCCGGGTTCCACAACCTGTGGGGCGACGGTGGCCTGTTCCCCAACGGGATCGAGGGTGTGTTCAGTGCACTGATCCTGGTCCTGTTCGCCTTCGGCGGCACCGAGATCATCGGCGTGACCGCTGGCGAGGCCACCGACCACGAGAAGACCATCCCCAAGGCGGTCAACACCGTCCCGATGCGCATCCTGTTGTTCTATGTGCTGGCGATCCTGGTGATCGTCTCGGTGATCCCGTGGCGGGAGATCACCGGCGAGGAATCACCGTTCGTGCAGATCTTCAGCAACCTCGGCATCGGTTGGGCCGCGGCAGCACTGAACGTGGTGGTCGTTTCCGCGGCACTCTCCGCAATCAACTCGGATCTCTACGGGGCCGGACGAGTCGTCTTCGGCATGGCCCGCCAGGGCATGGCCCCGAAGCTGTTCTCGACGCTGAACCACCGCGGGGTCCCGGTGACCACGGTGGGAGTGATGCTGGTGGTCCTGCTGATCGGGGTCGGGCTGCAACTGACCAGCGACACCGCCGCTGAGATGTTCCAGAACATCGCGGCACTGGCGACCTTCGCCACGGTATTCGTCTGGCTCATGATTCTGCTGGCCCACCTTGCCAGCCGGTACCGGCACCGCGTCGACCCGGCGACCTTGTCGTTCACGGTGCCGCTGTGGCCACTGGGGCAGCTCTTCTCCATCGCGGTGATCCTGGTGACCTTCGGCACGATGGTGTGGATGGACCAGTACCATCCCGCCCTCTGGGCTGGAGTGATCTTCCTGGTCCTGATGAGTGTGCTCTACCCGCTGACCCGGCGACGGACGAGGGCGGAGCACGACACGGACACCAATCAGGGGGCCAAGTAGGCTTCTCACCCCGATCTGAATTACCTTTGAGGGGCCAGCACCCCCGAGCCGGGGGTAAGACCGGACGATCACGTGAGGAAGCCCATCCACATGACTACTCAGGCCCCCGACAACCAGGACGACTGGAACTCGCGCATCCTGCTCGCCCAGCAGATTCTTCCGCTGATCTCCCGGCTGCACCGGGAGCACAATGTGGTGACCTCCGTCTTCGGCCGGCTGCTGATCAACGTCACCGACATCGACATCATCAAATCTCACCGCTACGCCCGTCTGGTCACCGACCGGGAGCTACCTCTGGACTCCACCCTGCCGATCCTGCAGGAACTGGTGGACATGAACCTGGGCACCGCCTCGATCGACCTCGGACGTCTGGCCACCGGCTTCGACAACGAGAAGGAGCAGGACGCCTCGCTCGACCTGCGCGCTTACCTGGAGCGTGAGCTCGCCGAGGTGACCGGCACCCGCACCGACAAGCCGTCCACCGATGTCGTCCTCTACGGTTTCGGACGCATCGGCCGTCTGCTGGCCCGCATCCTCGTCGCCCGCGAGGCTGCGTTCGGCGGCTCCCGGCTGCGCGCCATCGTGGTCCGCAAGAACGGCGAGGAGGACCTGGAGAAGCGCGCCAGCCTGCTGCGCCGCGACTCCGTACACGGTGCCTTCGACGGCACGATCACCGTCGACCACGAGCAGAACATCATCTGGGCCAACGGCACCCCGATCCAGGTCATCTACTCCAGTGATCCCTCGACCGTGGACTACAGCTCCTACGGCATCTCCGACGCCGTGCTGGTCGACAACACCGGACGCTGGCGCGACCGCGAGGGCCTGTCCAAGCACCTCGCCAACGACGGCATCGCCAAGGTCCTGCTGACCGCCCCGGGCAAGGGCGACGTCCGCAACATCGTCTACGGCATCAACCACGAGGACATCACCGAGGACGATTCCGACCGGGTGCTGTCGGCCGCGTCCTGCACCACCAATGCAATCACCCCGGTGCTCAAGGTCATCAACGACCGCTTCGGCATCGTCCACGGTCACGTTGAGACGGTGCACTCGTTCACCAACGACCAGAACCTCATCGACAACTTCCACAAGGGACCGCGTCGTGGTCGTGCTGCCGGCCTGAACATGGTGCTCACCGAGACCGGTGCAGCCAAGGCCGTGGCCAAGGCCCTGCCGGAGCTCGGCGGAAAGCTCACCGGTAACGCCATCCGCGTCCCCACCCCGGACGTCTCGATGGCGGTGCTGAACCTGTCACTGGACACCGAGACCGACCGCGAGGAGGTCAACAACTTCCTGCACCGCGTCGCCCTGCACTCCGACCTTCGCCAGCAGATCGACTACATCAAGTCCCCGGAGATCGTCTCGACCGACTTCGTGGGCTCGACCCACGCCGGCATCGTCGATGGCCTGGCCACCATCGCCGAGGGCAAGAACCTGGTGCTCTACGTCTGGTACGACAACGAGTACGGCTACTCCAACCAGGTCATCCGTATCGTCGAGGAGATCTCGGGCGCCCGTCCGCGTGTCTTCCCGAAACGTATCGCCCCGACTGAACTGGCTTAACCACCTCTGTATCGAACGGGCGTTCGAACGATCGCCTGTTCGATATTTCGGTGTCCGGCACGGCCGATACGGTTCTCGACATGTCGAATACCACACCACGGCCCTCTGCCCCTGACTCACCTGTCCGTCACCCGCTGAGCCTGCTGAAACCACCGGCCTCGATCCGGCGCACTGCCGAGCGGTGTGCCGGCCTCCTCCGGCACCCTCGTGCCCGGATCCGGGTCACTCCTGGCTGGCAGGCCCCGTCCACCACCGTCGTCCTGCCTGCTGGCACCGCGACGGTGTTCGTGTCCCGCCACCGGGTCTCCCCCGCCATGTGGCGCGCACTGACGAAAGTGGGTGTCAGCACGGCAGCCCCCACCGCCCCACTGCACCTTGTCACTCTCAGCGCAGTCACCGAGACCGACCATCTCCACGGCACACTGCGCGACATGACGGTGAGCGTGCACTCCCTGTTCCGCCAGATCCTCGCTCCGCGCCCGGATCCCACCAACTCCCGCGGACCCGACACCGACGCCGACCGCTCCCGCCCCGGCGGGACGGAGTGGGTCGGATCAGAGTCCTGCGGCAGGCTTCACGCCGACGGGCAGTCCCTGGAATGGACCTGGCATGCACTGCTCACCGCAGAGCAGCTCGAGCGGCGCCCCTCCCCCGGTGCCGCAGGCCCGGGCACCGGTGGCAGCAATGGGGTCGCCGCCTGAGGCGGACGGTCTCAGCCAACGGGGACCGTCACCTGACGATCCCTTCGTCAACCTCGTCATCGCCTTCGTCATCCTCGTCATCCCAGAGCTGCTCCAGCGGAACCAGCAGATCCTCCCACGAATCCGCCTGCTCCTGTGCGACGGCGAGGACGTCGAAGAGCTGGTCAAAGTCGGTGAATTCACCCAGCTCGAGAATCTCCTCGGCCTGTTCGGCGACGTCGCTGACCATGCCCTGGAACAAGGCCTGACGCTCAAGCTCCGAGAGCTCGTCCCCGGCCGCGCCCTCGTCCCACACCTCCGAGATGACCTGGTCCATCAGATCATCGAGGCCTTCGCCGAGGGTGATGAACCGCACCTTCGCGGAAGGCACGGTCGCCTCCCCGTTGAAGGAGACGACGAGTTCGGAGCTCTCGCCGATCTCGGCGGAGACCAGCAGTGCGTCATCCGGGTCCTGGATGAACTCGAGGTCCTCGATCCGCGGATCCGTCCCCTCCACCAGATCACGGATCACGCCCACGACCTGGTCGGTGGCCACGTGACGGGCCACCGTAGCCACCGCGTCCTCCACCGAGAAGACCACCCCGACCAGTGCGGCCTCGAACTCCTCGTCGTCCTCGGCCACGTCAGCCATGGCGAGGAAGACATTGGCCGCCGTCAGCGCGGTACCGGCCACACCATCGAGCTCAACGAACTGGATCTCCAGATCGGTGGACACCGGGACGAACAACGTCCCGTCATTCACCCTCGATTCGATCCCCTCGGTGTCCAACGATTCAGCGATGTCCTCATAGAAGCCCATGACGGGCACCTCCTCGACGGTTGTCCTCCGACGCTGTGTGCGCCGCAACGCCACCATGCTAGCCGCACGGCGCAACGTGCCGGTAGGCAGTGATCACACACCCGGTCCGCGTGAGATCCTCGGCACACAAACTACACCTGAAAACATACGCTCATCTGCCGTTATGGTACCCTCCCCCGGCTCATCGCATCGTCACGACATTGTAGTAGTGTGGTTAACCGAGATTGACCACATCACGAAATGAGGCGAGGACCTGCTGTGAACAGCACCAATTTCGGCCAAAACGAATGGCTGGTCGACCAGATGTACCAGCAGTTCAAGAAAGACCCGCAGTCCGTTGACCAGGAATGGCGGGAGCTTTTCAGCACGCGGCCGGACCAGGCTGACCAGCCGGGGACTGCCGATGCATCGGCGAACGGGACGACACCGGGGGAGACCACAACCCCCACCACGACGGAGTCCCCGTCGTCAGCAGCGCCTGCGGCAGCCGCCACCCCGGCACCCTCCGCACCGCGCAAGGCACCGAAGCCGGTTCAGCCCGCGACCCCGGCACGGTCGGTGAACCCGATCCCCGAGCGCGTCGCACCGCCGGCACCCGCCGCTCCGGTCGATGCCCCGGAGGCTGGCGAGAAGCAGCTGAAGGGAGCCCAGAAGTCCATCGCCAAGAACATGGACATCTCGCTGGAGATCCCCACCGCCACCACGGTGCGCGACATGCCGGCGAAGCTCATGTTCGAGAACCGCGCCATGGTCAATGAGCACCTGGTCTCCCGCGGTAAGGGCAAGATCAGCTTCACCCACATCATCGGCTGGGCCATGGTCAAGGCCGTCCAGGCCCACCCGTCGATGAACAACAGCTACAAGGTCGTCGACGGCAAGCCCGTCATGGTGACCCCGGAGCACATCAACCTGGGTCTGGCCATCGACATGGTCAGCAAGAACGGAGCGCGCAACCTCGTCGTCGCCGCCATCCGTGCCTGCGAGGCCCTGACCTTCGACGGCTTCGTCGAGGCCTACGAGGACATCGTCCGCCGTGCCCGCAACGGCAAGCTGACCATGGACGACTTCTCCGGAGTCACCATCCAGCTGACCAACCCCGGCGGCATCGGCACCCGCCACTCGGTGCCCCGCCTCACCCGCGGCCAGGGCACCATCGTGGGTGTCGGTGCCATGGACTACCCGGCCGAGTTCGCCGGTGCGTCCGAGGACCGTCTCGCCGAGATGGGTGTCGGCAAGCTTGTCACCATGACCTCCACCTACGACCACCGCATCATCCAAGGTGCGGAGTCCGGTGAGTTCCTGCGCGACATCAGCCGCCTGTTGATCAACGACGACTTCTGGGACGACCTCTTCGACGCCATGTCGGTGCCCTACGCACCGGTGCGCTGGAGCCAGGACCTGCCCAACATCGGTGTCGACAAGTCGACCCGCGTGATGCAGCTGATCGAGGCCTACCGCGCCCGCGGTCACCTCATCGCCGACATCGACCCGCTGCAGTGGACCCAGCCGGGTCTGCCGATCCCGGACCACTCCGACCTGGACATCGAGACCCACGGTCTCACCCTGTGGGACTACGACCGCAGTTTCAACGTCGGTGGCTTCGCCGGTCGGGAGAAGATGACCCTGCGCGAGGTGCTCGCCACCCTGCGCAAGGCCTACACCCTCAAGGTCGGCTCCGAGTACACCCACATTCTCGACCGCGACGAGCGCAACTGGCTCGAGCAGCAGATCGAGGGTGGCCAGCCGACACTGTCGAACCCCGAGCAGAAGTACCTGCTGCAGACCCTCAACGCCGCTGAGGCCTTCGAGAACTTCCTGCAGACCAAGTACATCGGCCAGAAGCGCTTCTCCCTGGAGGGTGCCGAGGCACTGATCCCGCTGCTGGACGCCGCCGTCGACACCGCCGCCGAGCAGGGCCTCGAAGAGGTCGTCATCGGTATGCCGCACCGTGGCCGACTCAACGTCCTGGCCAACATCGTCGGCAAGCCCTACGCCAAGGTCTTCACCGAGTTCGAGGGCAACATCGAGCCCACCGTCGCCGGTGGTTCCGGTGACGTGAAGTACCACCTGGGCCAGTCCGGCCAGTACACCCAGATGTTCGGTGACAACGACATCGACATCCACCTGACCGCGAACCCCTCACACCTCGAGGCCGTCAACCCGGTGATGGAGGGCCTGTCCCGGGCCCACCAGGACCTCTCCCCCAACGCCGACGAGAACCCGATCATGCCGATCCTGATGCACGGTGACGCGGCCTTCATCGGCCTCGGCATCGTCCAGGAGACGATCAACCTGGGCAAGCTGAAGGGCTACACCGTCGGCGGTACCGTCCACGTCGTGGTCAACAACCAGATCGGCTTCACCACCACCCCTGACGCCGGCCGTTCGACCCACTACGTCACCGACCTGGCCAAGGGCTTCGACGCCCCGATCTTCCACGTCAACGGTGACAACCCCGAGGCCGTGGTCTGGGTCGCCCGCCTGGCCGTGGAATACCGCCGCCGCTTCGACAAGGACGTCTTCATCGACCTGGTCTGCTACCGCCGTCGCGGCCACAACGAGTCCGACGACCCGTCGATGACCCAGCCGCGGATGTACGACCTCATCGAGGACCGTCCGACCGTGCGTGAGCTCTACCACGACACCCTGGTCGGCCGTGGTGAGCTGACCGCCGAGGACGCCAAGCGTGCCGCCGACGACTTCCACGACCAGATGGAGACCGTCTTCAACCAGGTGCGCGAGGCGGAGAAGGGCAGCGCCGCCGCCGAACAGACCGGCATCACAGGTTCGCAGTCGCTGACCCGCGGCCTCGACACCTCGGTGTCCCGCGAAGTCATCGCCGAGGTCGGTGATGCCTTCGCCAACGTGCCGGAGGGCTTCACTGTCCACCAGCGGGTCAAGCCGGTGGTCAAGCGGCGCCACGAGATGTCCCGCAACGGTGGCATCGACTGGGCATTCGGTGAGCTGCTGGCCTTCGCCACCCTCGCCGAGGACGGTCGCCGGGTGCGCCTGGCCGGTGAGGACTCGCTGCGAGGAACCTTCACCCAGCGCCACGCGGTGCTGTTCGACTCGGAGACCGCCGAGCCCTACAGCCCGCTGGAAAAGCTGGCAGGTGACTTCGGCAACGGTGGCACCTTCGAGGCCTACAACTCCCCGCTGACCGAGTTCGCCGGGATGGGCTTCGAGTACGGCTACTCCGTCGGCAACCTCGACGCCGTCGTCGCCTGGGAAGCCCAGTTCGGTGACTTCGCCAACGGCGCCCAGACCATCATCGACCAGTACCTGGTCTCCGGCGAGGCCAAGTGGGGTCAGCTGTCCAGCCTGATCCTGCTGCTGCCCCACGGCTACGAGGGCCAGGGCCCGGACCACTCCAGCGCGCGTATCGAGCGCTTCCTGCAGATGGCCGCCGAGGGCTCGATGACGGTCGCCCAGCCGACCACCCCGGCGAACCACTTCCACCTGCTACGTCGCCACGCCATGGGCACCATGCGTCGCCCGCTGATCGTGTTCACCCCGAAGTCGATGCTGCGCAACAAGGCTGCGACCTCCTCCATCGAGGACTTCACCGAGACCACCAGCTTCACCTCCGTGCTGGACGACCCGCGTCTGGTGGACAACGGCGACAAGCAGGACAACATCACCAAGGTGCTGTTGTGCTCCGGTAAGATCTACTACGACCTGGAGAAGAAGCGTGCCGATGAGGGCCATGACGATGTCGCCATCGTCCGCGTCGAGATGCTGCACCCGCTGCCGCACAACCGGATCAAGGACGTCATCGACCGCTACCCGAACGCGGAGTTCCGCTGGGTGCAGGACGAGCCGGCCAACCAGGGTCCGTGGCAGTTCGTGGCGCTGACCCTCATGGAGCGCCTGCCGGACTTCACGATGACGCGCGTCTCCCGTCGTGCCCAGTCCTCCACTGCCACCGGCCTGGCCAAGGTCCACAAGCTGGAGCAGCAGGCCCTGCTGGACGAGGCCTTCGCCTAGGAGGTCCCGCCCTCCGGGTCCTGTGCCCCGCCCATCGGGTTCCCACGCCCCGCCCCTCCCGGGCGGGGCGTTCGGCGTTTCGGAGGCGCGCCGGCGTTCCGTGGAGCTCTATGGCGTTCCGGTAACCGGTGAACAACCACTCTCGATCGAGAGTGGTTGTTTGGGTCGAGGCATCCTGCCCGGGAAGACGTGTCCGGGATCAATCGTCCTCGATGGCTACCTCGGCGCTGGTGACGCCACCGGCGACATTGTTCAACGCCTTTCGGTCCGGTCGGTCCAGCTCACCCTTACGGTATACCGCCACGATGTTCTGCGGCAGGGAGTCATCGGCACAGCCCACCGCCTCCCCCGGGTCGCTGGCCTGCAGCTCGGTGGGCAGCGCCGAGAACATCGTCGTATGAGCGATGTCCCGCCACTGGGCGGCGTCCACGGGCTCGCCTCCCCCGGCCTCCTCCGCCTGCGCCTCGGTGTACAGCTCCCGCAGCTCCCGGCCCTTCACGGGGTCCAACTCATCCAGCAGTTCGCCGACGCACCCCAACACCACCGTCAGGTCCCCAGCCAGAAGGCGCGGCACACGGTCACCTTGTTCGACCTCGCTGACCTCGACCTCGCGTCCCACTGCGGCGAACTCGCTGGTGTAGTTCTCCACCAGCTGCTGCTGGACGGGATCGTCCGTGACCCCCAACTCCAGAGTTCGTTCCTCCGCAGCCTTCAACGCCGGAGCCGCGACCCGGGTGGACTCACTGGAGGTGCAGCCGGCGACCCCCATTGCCAGCCCGGCACAGAGCACACCGGTCACCACACGGGTACGAGGGTTTCGCCGCATCGTCCTGCCTACCATCCTGTTCATTCTGTCCGGACTGTTCATTCTGTTCGACCTGAAGGCTCTGATCGTCGACCACACGGCGTCGATCACCACCATGCCACCACAAACACCACGACCAGGGCGACCCAGGGCACGATCGCCCAGCCCCGCGCCCGGTCACTGAGCAGGGCCGCAGCCGTGGCCACGACGCCGCCGACGGCATGCGGAATCCACAAACCACTGCCCAGCAGCGCGAGAATCACCGCCATCCCGCACAAACCACCGGCGATCATCCGTGACATCGGACCCTCCACTTCATCTCTCGCATCCGTCCCAGAATAGCCCCGAAGCCATTGTCTGATTAACTTTTGTTCATGAGCACCTCGAGCACCCACCTACCCGGCGACGGAGACGCCACCGACATCGCCATTGACTGCACCGTCTTCACCCGCTCCGGTGACGGCACCGTCTCCTCCCAGGAGATCACCCCGTCAGACACCGACGAGTTGGGACGCATGTACCGCGGGCTGTCGTCTGACCAGTTCTGCTGGATCAGTCTGCCCGCGCCGCCTGTCTCGCTGATGCGCGGCCTGGCCGATGTCTTCGGCATCCACGAACTGATCGTGGAGGACGCCGTCATCGGGGAGCAACGCCCCAAGGTGGAGCACTACGACGATCAACTACTGCTGGTGGCCAGGACACTGGAGCAGCCCGACAACACGCAGGAGACAGGCTCCGGCCCCAGGATGCAGACCGGTGAGGTCCTGGTCGTCGTCGGCGACAGCTTCGTCCTGTCGATCGACCACCGACCCACCGCGCTCAGCCCGGATCCCACCCCAGACCGCACCGCGCGGGTGGAGTCCGTCCTGCGTCGGTCCTTCGGCCCGCATGCGGTACTCTTCGCCGTCACCGATGCCGTCGTGGACCACTACACCTCGATCACCGACGCCCTCGAGGAAGAGATCAACGAACTGGAGGACGCCGTGTTCTCCCGCTCAGGTGACTTCTCCATCGAGGACGTCTACCTGCAGATGCGGGAAGTCCTGACCATCCGGCACACGCTGGACCCGCTGACCACGGTCCTGACGACGCTGTCCAGCCACGACGCCCAGCACCTGGCCTACATACGGGACGTACTGGACCACCAGATCCAGGCATCCGGACGCATCGACTCCTATGCCCAGCGGCTCTCCACCCTGATCGACGCCGCCAGTGCCCGAATCTCGATGCAGCAGAACACCGACATGCGCAAAATCTCGGCCTGGGCCGGTGTGATCGCGGTCCCGACCCTGTTCACCGGCTTCTACGGGATGAACTTCGTCCACATGCCGGAACTGGCCACGTCATGGGGCTACCCGGCGGCGATCGCGGCCATCCTGGCCTCCGCCATCGCTCTGGTGGTCATCTTCCGTCGCAACAACTGGTTGTGACCACTCCGGAACGAACCCGGGACCATCCCGGGAGAACTCCGGGAACACCTCTGGAAATGTCGTGAGCGGGGACAACCGGTACTCTTCAGTCTCATGGCAAGCTCATGGACGACGACACGCGTATACGCCGGACGACTGGCCGGCATGCTGCTGCTCGGCACCGACGGTGAGTCACTCGGCCGGATCCGTGACGTGGTCCTGACCATCCGTCCCTCCCGGGCGCAGGTCCTCGGTCTGGTGGCTGAGGTCGCCGGCAAACGTCGGATCTTCCTCCCGATCGGCCGGGTCGCCTCGATCGACCCGAAGGAGGTGACCCTGTCCACCAGTTCAGTGAACATGCGTCCCTTCCGCTCCCGCACCGGTGAGATCACCGTGATGGACGACCTGATCGGGGCGAAGGTGCACACCGACGACCCCTCCTTCGAGCACCTCTCCGGCCGGGCGGTGGAGATCGCCGACGTGGAACTGGAACGCACCCGGACCCGGGAGTGGGACGTCGCGCGGGTGGCCGTGGTCACCCGCTCCCGACTGGGACGCCGCAGCGTCCCGGCGATCGTGCCACTCAGCCACGTCCACGGCCTCTCCGCCTCCGGTGCCGGTCCCCGCGACGTCGACGCCGAGCTCATCGCCGAGTTCAAGTCCATGCGCAATGCGGACGTCGCCCAGTCCCTTCGCGGACTCTCCGACGATCGCCGGGTCCGGGTCGCCTCCGAGCTCGACGACGACCGCCTGGCCGACGTCCTCGCCGAACTACCGGACGATGAGCAGACCCACATCCTGGAGGCGCTGAACATCGAACGTGCCGCGACGGTGCTCGAGGAGATGGACCCCGACGACGCCGCCGATCTGCTCGGTGAACTCCCCGACGACAAAGCGGACGTCCTGCTGGAACTCATGGACCCCGAGGAGTCCGAGCCGGTGCGCCGCCTGATGAGTTTCTCCCCCGACACCGTCGGTGCGCTGATGACTTCCGAACCGCTGATCCTGCCGCCGCAGGCGACGGTCGCCGAGGCCCTGGCGCATGCACGCAACCCCGAGGTACCGATGTCGTTGAGTTCGCTGATCTTCGTGGTGCGTCCTCCCCAGGCCACCCCCACCGGACACTACCTCGGCTGCGTTCACCTGCAGAAACTGCTGCGCGAACCACCGTCGTCGTTGATCGGCGGCATCCTCGACCTGGACCTGCCCGCCCTGCATCCGGAGGACAGTGAGGAGACGGCGGCCCGTTACTTCGCCACCTACAACCTCGTGGCCGCCCCGGTCCTCGACGAGAACCACCACCTACTCGGTGCCGTCGGTGTCGACGACCTCCTCGACCACCTTTTGCCGGAGAACTGGCGCGATGACGGGTGGCGGTCCGAACGTGACACCGCCGACGCGACAGACCCTGCAGAATCCCCTGCAACAGCCCCTGCAACACTGACTGTGACCGACTGAGGAGAGCTATGCCGGACAACTTCAACCGCACCGACCTCGACACCCCGGTCGTCGTCCCCCGGCGCAAGGTGTTCTCGTACAACGACGACGCGGTCGGCCAGGGTGCGGAACGCGTCGCACGTTTCCTGGGCACCGGCCAGTACCTGATGTGGCAGACCGTCATCGTGATCGTGTGGATCTGTCTCAACATCGGCGGACTCTGGTGGAACTGGGACCCCTACCCCTTCATCCTCCTCAACCTGGCCTTCTCCACCCAGGCCGCCTACGCCGCCCCGCTGATCCTGCTGGCACAGAACCGACAGGACGACCGCGACCGCGTCTCGCTGAACGAGGACCGGCAACGTGCGGCCCAGACCAAGGCGGACACCGAGTTCCTGGCCCGCGAACTCGCCGGAGTACGCATCGCGGTGGGCGAGACCGTCACCCGGGACTACCTGCGGCGGGAACTCGACGACCTCAATGACGTGCTGCGCCGGATCGAGGACAAGTTGGAGGACCAGGCAGCCGACGACGAGCCAGACCGGGCCGCACACACCGATTGACCCGTACGCTGCGTACCAGCGTACTATCGGAGCCGATGTCTACTGTTCCCACTGTTACCGAAGACGCGGTCCGCGAGGCTCTGTCCACCGTCGAGGACCCGGAGCTCAACAAGCCGATCACCGAACTGGGCATGGTCAAGTCGATCGCGATCGACGGTGCCGATGTCGCCGTCGAGATCTACCTCACGATCGCCGCCTGCCCGATGAAGTCCACCCTGACCTCCAGCACCAGGGAAGCCACCGAAGGTGTCGAGGGAGTCGAACGGGTCACCGTCACCACCGACGTGATGAGCGATGAGCAGCGTCGTGAGCTACGTATGTCACTGCGCGGCGGCAAGGCCGAACCGGTGGTCCCCTTCGCCCAGCCGGAGTCCACCACCCGTGTCTACGCCGTAGCGTCCGGTAAGGGCGGTGTCGGCAAGTCCTCGGTGACGGTCAACCTGGCGACTGCCCTGGCCGCTCGTGGACTCAACGTCGGTGTGGTCGACGCCGACATCTACGGCCACTCCGTGCCGCACATGATGGGTTCGGACCGCCGCCCGCACCAGGTCGACGACATGATCATGCCGCCGCAGGCGCACGGGGTGAAGATGATCTCCATCGGCCATTTTCTCGACGGCAATGCGCCGGTGGTGTGGCGTGGCCCGATGCTGCACCGTGCGATCCAGCAGTTCCTCGCCGACGTGTTCTGGGGGGACCTCGACGTGCTGCTGCTGGACCTCCCGCCCGGTACCGGTGACGTCGCCATCTCGGTGGCCCAGCTGGTCCCCAACGCTGAGCTGCTCATCGTGACCACCCCACAGGCCGCGGCCGCGGAGGTTGCCGAGCGCGCCGGCAGCATCTCTCAGCAGACCCGTCAGCGGATCGGCGGGGTCATCGAGAACATGAGCTGGATGGACATGCCGGACGGTACCCGTATGGAGATCTTCGGCTCCGGTGGCGGTCAGGTGGTGGCCGACCGGTTGACCGAGATCACCGGTGGCGATGTGCCGCTGATGGGGCAGATCCCGCTGGACCCGAATCTGCGTATCGGGGGCGACCTCGGCAACCCGATCGCCATCTCGGAGCCGGACTCCCCGGCGGGCGAGGCACTCGGCAGCATCGCCGATTCGCTGGTCACCCGTCGACAGTCCCTGGCCGGCCGTTCGCTGAACCTGGGCGTGACGTCGAACTAGGACGTCCTCCCGGAAGGGAGTTACATCGCGTCGTCCAGCCCGTCGGCGTTGCTCCAGTCACGTGAGACGCCGGCCTCGTCCTGCTGGGGGACCTCCACGCGGCGCTCCGGTATTGCAGGGTCGTCGGGGACCTCGCCGGGCGTTGGCGCGGACACGGCTGCGGCACCGGTGTCACTGGCGGGCTCAGTGGCGGACGCTGTCGGACGCTCGGTCGGCAGTTCGGTGGGCTGGTTGTTCTTCGCCTGCTCCCGGTCCGCTTCTTCCTGGGCACGCAGTGCCCGGCCCGGGTGACGGACGGCCTCAGCGGTGCCCTTCGCCGCGTTCGTGACCTCACGCGCGGACGTCTCCAGGTCGGTGAGCATGCTGTCGTCGTCGTCCAGCAGGGTCTTGGTGATGAAGCCCCTCGCCCCCATCCGTCGCACGCTGTTGAGCTGCTCCAGCGGTTTACGGAACTCCTCGAAGTCCTCCCCGAAGTCCTCGTCGAACTCCTTACGGGCGTTCGCCACCGTCCGGCGGGCAGCCAGCAGGAGAGCCTTGACGTCGTTGATCATCCGTGGCAGGCGTTCCGGTCCGACGACGACGATACCGACGACAAGGATGATGAGAACCTCAAACCATCCGATGTTCGAGAACACCGTGTATCTGCCTTCCGGTCGACTGACTGCGCTGACGAATCAGATCCTACCGCCCTCGGCGATACCCCCGCGAGTTGGGCTGTGCGGCCCCTCCCCTGCGTTGTACCCGACGCATGGCGGCAGCCATGCGACCGGAGAAGGTGTCCGGGCGCCGACAGCCGTCCGGACCGACCTCGTCGGAGACGTTGCCGTCCCCGGAACCTGCTGTGGCGTCAACGCCGGCGGATTGTTCTGACTCATCGCAGACCACCGGGATCTGCGTCAGTCGGTCCAACAGGGTGCCGGAGATGTGTACCCCGTCCAGCGGGTCACTGCCACGCAACCGGTCGGCGGCCTGTCGCTGGGCCCGGACTTCATTCCGACACTCCTGGCAGTGCACCAGGTGGACCTTGGCCCGTTGCTCCGCGCCCCGGCTCAGCTCACCGTCCACCAGGGCGGCAACGACCTCGGGAGTGAGGTGGCCGACGGCGGAGAATGCCCCTGTGTCGGTCATGGTCGCCACTCTCCTCTTCGTCGTTAACGGACGGTCAGCTCCATCCCGACGGCCCGTTGCGCCCACCACTCTAGCGATCTTCTAGCCCCGCGGTACGTAGCTCAGCTCCCCGGTGGAACGCTCCAGGCTCTGTCGCAGCTGGGTCCGGGCCCGGTGGATACGCGAACGTACGGTACCCATCTTCAGGCCGAGGGTGTCGGCGATCTCCTCGTAGGTCATGTCGAGGCCGTCACAGAGCACCACCGCCACGCGGAACTCCGGCGACAGGTCGTCGAGCGCACGCTGCAGCGCCGGGTCCAGGTTGTTCATCTCGAAGGCGTGCTCGGGACCGGACCGCGTCCCCTCCACGCGGTCGTAATTCTCCGGCAGTGCCTCCATGCGGATCGTCGCCCGGTGACGCACCATGTCGAGGAAGAGGTTGGTGGTGATGCGGTGCAGCCAGCCCGAGAACGTGCCCGGCCGGTACGTCTTCAGCGAGCGAAAGGCCCGCATGAAGGTGTCCTGGGTGAGGTCCTCGGCATCCTGCGGGTCACCGCTGAGCCGGTAGGCCAGTCGGTAGACACCGTCGGCGTGCTCGGCGACGAGTTCCGCCCACGTGGGCATGTCGCCTTCGCCACGGTCGAAGGCGGCAGTGGCGCTGTCGTCCTGGATCAAGGTCTGGGAGGACGATGTGGCGGGGTTCATGGTCTCCATCCTGATGCACGGACATTGTCATCTCGTACTCGATGACTGGACGTTCACTGTGAGTCCACCCCGGGTGAGATGAGCCGGACTCCTGACTAACGTTCTCAGTCAAATCTATCCTGCCCACAGGGCCGCTGTCCAGCCGCTCCCGGCGCCACGTGAACGCCACTTCAATCCCATCAGTCACTGCATTCACACATTGGCCGTCGCCGCTCCGACTCGCCGGAAAAGGTACCGCCACCGGCACAGAACTGACCTAAAGTGAGCACTCGTGAACGCACTTCCCAGCTCCGCCTCAGACGCCGTCCGTGACTACGTCAACGACACTGCCGTGGCCGACGACCACCTGGTCGCCGCACGCGACGCGGCCGCCGAGTACGGACTGACGACGCCCGACGCGATGACCGGCGAGTTCCTGACGTTCCTCGCCGCCCGTGCCGGATCCGCCCCGCCGACCGCCGTGGTCATGTCCCCGGCCTACGGTGTCATCGGCCTGCACCTGTTCGCCGGCTTCGGCGCCGTGGGCGGGCACGTCACCTGCATCGACCCGGAGGCCCAGCACCAGACCCTGGCACGTCACACTTTCGCCGGTGCCGGGGTACGCACCAATGCCTACCGCTTCCTGCCGTCCGCACCGCTCGACGGGGTCACCCGACTGGCCTCCGACGCCTACGACCTCATCATCTCCGAGTCAGAGGTCGAGCATCTCTCCGCCACCGTCGATGCTGCCCTGCCGGCGCTACGGCCCGGTGGGGTCCTGGTCCTGCTGGACTCCCTGCTGGACGGCACCCTGGGCGACCCCGAACACACCGACCGACAGGTCCGGGCCGCACGGGAGGCCGATCACCACCTGGCCGAGATCGCGACCACCGGCGCTGTCACCGTCGCCAGGCTTCCCCTGGGTGCTGGATCGACGATCGTCACCAAAAGCGGACAGTAGCCCCGAACCCTGCGGGGACCTCCCTTCGCCAACGACTTTTGGTATACAGGATGGGCGTGAATCGCAAACGACCTGAACTGCACGTCACCGCCGAGGTGGGTGTCCTCGAAGCCCCCGCCGGAGCCCTCGCGATGGGCGACGTCCTCCACGTCTTCCACCAGTTCCGTCCGCACGCCGACGCCGGCGCCCGGTGGGCCCACCAGGTGGCCTCCGGCCTGCCCTACGGATGGGATGTCTGCGACGATGTCCTGGCACCCACCGGCGACGAACTCGACTGTCTGGCGGGCTCCTCGGTGCCGGTGGACGACACCGTCGAACTGTTCTTCGTCACCACCACCACTGACAGCCAGGATCCCGCCGGCCAGCGTTCCAACACCGTCCCCCACGGTCATCGCGGCGAACGTACCTTCACGGTGCAGCGCGCCCGGATCAACGACCTCGGGGCGACCACCGACGAGATCACCGACGACCCCACGGTGGTCTCCCCACTCGTCGAACGCCTCGGCCCCATCGACGTCGATGACTCCGCCTTCCCGGTCCCCGACCTGGTCACCCCCTCGGTGATCCCGCATGGCTCCGGCTGGCTGATGCTCGCCCTGTCGCTGACCGATGACCGGGCCGCCGACATCGTGGTGCTGACCTCCGCGGACCGGCAACACTGGACGGTGCAGGGGCCGCTCACCTTCAGCGGCACCCCGGAAGGCATCACCCCGGAATCGCGGCCGTACGCCCCGCGGATCGCGGTGATGACCGACCGCGACTCCGGAGAGCGTCGGGACGTCCTGTTCATCACCCACCCGAGCACCGCGGAGGCCCCCGACGATTCCGGGCAGATCCCGGAAACCACCGGCTATCTGGTGGGCAACCTTGACGGCACCACCTTCCACGCCACCACCGGGTTCACCGTGCTGGACCACGGGCACGACTTCACCCGCCCCCGCCTCGTCCACGGTGAACGACCGGTGATCGCCGGCCTCGTCGGGTCCGTCCCCACAAGTACCGATGTCGCTTCCGGACATGACACCTGGGCCAACTGCCTGTCGATCCCCCGGTTCCTCACCCTGCGCGGCGGGCATCTCTACCAGGACGTCGTCGGCCTGCCCACCGCAGTACGCTCCTACACCGACCAGGCGGCGGTGTTCACCGCACAACTGACCGTGGACGGTGACCGGGAGGACGATTCCGTCACCGTAGACGTCGTCGACGACTCCGGGCAAAGCCTCGTCACGGTCACTCACTGTGGCGACCACGTTGCCGTGGACCGACAGGGCGATGTGCGTCGCGCCCCACTGGCCGACGGCGACAGCGACACCTTGACGATCTTCATCGACGGACCGGTGTGCGAGGTCTTCGCCGACGGTGGGTTGGTGTCCCTGACCACCGCACTGACGAACACCGGGCTGGTGGACCAGTTCGCCGTGACCCCCCGCGGCGGGGCCGGTGTCATCTCCACCCTCGAATCCCTCGGCCGGTCACTGCAGCGTCGACTCGCCCACCTCCACGACCCCGAGGAGCAGGAACGACTGATCCGCGAGGCAGCCCTGGCCGACCGGGATCTCACCGCCGGCATCGACCCGTCGATCGACTGAGAGAACCCGACTGTCCCGGTTATCCCGGCTAGCCGTACTTCCCGGGGAGGGGTCTAAACCTTGCCCCATAGTGAGCTGGCATTGTAAACGGTCAACTGGTCAGTCCAAACGGCCGGAAACGACCAGGAATCCGGCCATCTACACTAGCCAGTTGACCATCTACAATGCCACTGCCGTCGGTGTGCCGCTGACGATGCGACTTTTCTCTGCTGCGACCACATGCCACTGTCGTTGACAGGGCCACTTTCCAGGAAGCCCGGTTGCGCAGCCGAACCGACACAGAGGGGTGGGGATGAGCGGTGCCTACACAGAAGGGTGGAGCAGGAACAGAGGGGCACAGCAAAGGGCCCCTTTCCCGATCGCAGGAGGTGGGCCCGTCGGTGCGCTGCAGCTGAGCGCTGCGCTGAGGCCACGCGAGCAGAGCGAGTGCGCGCGAACTGCAGGAAGTACGCGAGACTGGTTAGCGCAGCCAGCTACCCCAGCTGGGGATCCCGCTTGAGGCGGGTGACCGATGCCCGGGCGGTGACCATCATCGTCTCCGGCAGATCAGCGATCCGCTCAGCCAGCACCTTCGGATGAATGTGCCGCGCCGAGGGACTCATCCCGATCTGGGCCGCGATGGACGCCTGGTCGAGTTCCATGCTGAACTCCACGGTCTCCGGCTCCCCCACCGGGACCAGGTGACCGGAGGCCTGGGCGATCATCCGGTCGACCTTGCCCTCCTCGACATCAATGATGCCCAGCGGCTCCCGCAGCTCAGCCAGGTGGCCGGAATCAGCCGTCAGCACCACGACCTGTCCCTCAGGGGCCAGGACGCGGGCGAACTCGGCGGCGTTACGCGGTGCGAAGATCACGGTCACCGCATTCACCGAACCATCACACAACGGCAGCCTCGACCAGGCGTCCGCCACCACGGCACCGACCCGCGGGTGGCAGTGCGCCAGCCGCTTCGCCGCGGGCACGGACACGTCGATGCCCACACCGCGGGCCCCGTCGATCGAATCGAGGGTGTGAGCCAGGTAGTACCCGGTTCCGGCGCCGACCTCCAGGATCGACGGCGGGACGTCATCGGGCACCCCGGCATCGTCCAGGGCCCGGGTGACGTTGTCGGTGACTGCCTCGACGAAGCGGGCGAAATGTCCGCCCGACAGGAAGGTCTCACGGGCCTGGATCATCTCCGCATCGTCGCCGGAGTACCGCAGCCCCGCCCCGCCTGCCAGGGTCACGTACCCCTGCCGGGCAACGTCGTAGCTGTGCCCGGACTCGGACACCAGGGTGCGCCAGGAGTCGTCCCCCTGGCGCAGCGCGGTGCCGTCAACCGGGTCGGCGAGCAGGTCAATGACGTCTGAGAGCACGAGTGCTGGTCTCCCCTCGAGAGATCGCTGGTGATGGCGCAACGGAATCACACGGAGCACGCGGGGCGCTCCTACTTCCTGAACCACTCTACAAGAGTCCGCGCCGCGAAACCGGTGCTCCCCCGGTCGATGTCACCGGACACCGATTCGGAGCGAACCGGCCCAGTGATGTCCAGGACCGTGCAGGGAACCTGCCCGGCGAACCGGCGCAGGAACATCGCGGCCATCACCGCATCCGGACCGTCGGCGCGCACGGTCACATCGCTGACTTTCCCGGTCACCGACGACTCCAGCCAGGACGGGGTCGGCATCGGCCACCACCGTTCCCCGACCCGGGCGCCACGGAAGGTCACCCGCTTCACGGCCTGCTCCGAACCGAACACGGCACCGGTACGCTCCCCCAGCGCCGACTTCGACGCCGCCGACACCGGCGCCACCACCACGACCCGGCGCGGCTGGTACCGCTTGACCCCGTAGGCCACTACATCGGCCAGGGCCAACCGCCTGGCCACTTGGGCCTGTTGCTGCGGGGTCGCGGCGTACGGTACCTGGGTGGTCAGGCCGTTGACATGCTCCACCAGGCTGTACCCGGACCCACCAGGATCCACGGCACTGGCGACGACCTGGACCCCGCTTGTGGTACTGCGCCTGTAGACCGGGATGATCCCGACCACCTTGCGCGGTCCCTTGAGGTCGGCGAGGGCCCGGACGGCCGCGGCCACCTCCGCGCCACCGACGAGGAGCACGTCCGGCTGATCGTCGGTGAGATCACCTTCGGCCGCCGCAGGGTCCCAGAACAACTCCACCAGACCCGGCGTCCCGTCGACATCAGGATCACCGGCGGCACCACCGACACCACCCGTGGCGGTGGACAGCAGCCCACCGAAGCCCTTGCGCTCCAGCCAGGCGACACCGTGGGTCTTCACCCGGGTCCCCGGGATCTCGGCCAGCAGAGACTTCATCTGGCGACGCCACCAACGCAGGGGGGCCCCGTTGCCCGGCAACCCGGTGATGTCACGGGCCAGGGCCGTCGCGCCGCCCTGGACACACCCTTTGTCCACGTTGTCGGTGGCACGTCGGACGACATGAGGGTCCAGTCCGTCCAGGTTGAGGTGTACCTGCCGCACCTCGGCGGGGGCGTCCTTCCGGCGCACGGCGATGCGGCGGCTCCCCAGCATCAGTCCCTGGGCGAGGTTGCGCAGGTTCATGGTCGTGGTGGACCCCGGCAGGGAGATCTGGACGGTGTGTCGCTTCGCACGCACCGGATGACCGGCCACCAGTGCCCCGAGTCGACGCATCAGCACCGCCCCCGCGGCCCGCCACCCGTCGTCGCCGAGCCGGGGCTCATCGGACAGCTCGGCCAGGTCAGTCAGCGCCACCGGCTGCGCCGGGACAGCCACCTCCCAGACCCCGTCGTCGGCGAGGACGGCGCGCACACCGGTTTCCGGGATCTCACCGACGACCACCCGGCAGTCGATGACGTCGCCACCGTCCACCGGGTCGCCGACGGTGACGTCCGGGACGTGCCGGGGCAGACTCGGGGTCTTCTTCACGCTGCTTTCCTCCTGATCAGGTTCTGAACTATTCGGGGGTTCCGTTGTGTCCGTTCTCCAGCCAGTCACTGTGCCCCTCAAGATCGCGGAGTTCCTTGAGCAGACCCTGACGGCGACGTTCCAGTTCCTCGACACGACCGCGGTGTACCTCAACGATATGTGCCACGGCCTCCTCCGGGGAGTCAGTCAGCAAGAAAAGATCCGGGTCGGACTCGCCGATCATCCCCTCCTCGACGAGTCGGCCGCGGACCCACTGCACCAACCCGCCCCAGAAATCACAGCCGAGCAGGACGATCGGGAACCGTCGCACCTTCCCGGTCTGCACCATGACCAGCGCTTCGAAAAGCTCGTCGAGGGTGCCGTAGCCGCCCGGCAGGCACACGAATGCCTGGGCGTACTTCAGGAACATGGTCTTGCGCACGAAGAAGTACCGGAAGTTGAGTCCGAGGGTGACCCAGTCATTGAGCCCCTGCTCCATCGGCAGTTCGATGCCCAGCCCGACGGACACACCGCCAGCCTCCGCACTTCCCCGGTTGGGGGCCTCCATCAACCCCGGACCGCCCCCGGTGATCACCGCATAGCCTGCCTCGTGCAGACGACGGCCGAGCTCCACACCCATCTCGTAGTAGGGGTGCTCCACCTTGACCCGCGCGGAGCCCCAGACGGTGACCGCCTTGGGGATCTCCGCCAGCGTCCCGAATCCCTCGACGAACTCGGACTGGATCCGCATGACCCGCCACGGGTCGGAGTGCTTCCAGTCGGTGGAGGGCTGCTCGTCGAGCAGTCGCTGGTCGGTGGTGGACCGGATGCGGGCGCCGGGCAGGTCGCCACGCCGGAGCACCGGGCCGGTGTAACTGAAGGAACGGTCGATGTAGCTCACTCGGGGGCTCCTGTCGGGGTGGTGAGGTAGCTGATCAGCTGGGCGGAGACGGTCTCGATCATCTCCACCGGGCAGTTCTCCTGCGGGGTGTGGCACAGCCCGGGGTCACCGGGGCCGAAATTCACCGCGGGCACGCCGAGAGAGGAGAACCGGGCGACGTCGGTCCATCCGTACTTGGCGCGGACGTTGCCGCCGGTGGCGGTCACCAGTGTGGCGGCGGCCACCTGGTGCAGGCCCGGTAGCGCGCCCGGTGCGATGTCGTCGATCTCCAGGCTGAAGCCCTCGGCCGGTTCGTCCGGCGTTCCCACGCCGAGCACCTGCCAGGTGTGCGCCAGTGCCTCGTCCTCGCTGCGGTCCGGGGCGAAGCGGAAGTTGACGAACATCCAGGCCTCGTCGGGCAGGGTGTTGGTCGCCACCCCGGATTCCAGGTGGACCACGTTGAGCCCCTCGCGGTAGACGCAGTCGTCGATATCGACCTGCCTCGGCTGGTACTCGGCGATCCGTGAGATCACCGGACCGAGTTTGTGGGCGGCATTGTCCCCCAGCCAGGCCCGGGCGGAGTGCGCGCGGGTGCCGTGGGCGGTGACCCGCACCCGCAACGTGCCCTGGCAGCCGGCCTCGATCATGGCCCCGGAGGGTTCACCGAGCAGCGCGATGTCACCGGCGAGCCATTCCGGGTGGGCCTCGGCGACGTGGAGCAGCCCGTTAAACCGGGAGGCGACCTCCTCACCCTCGTACAGGATCAGGGTGAGGTCGTGGACGAGCTCCTCAGCGGTGGCCAGGGTGGCGAAGGCGTGGAGGTACACCGCGTCCCCGGACTTCATGTCCACGGTGCCGAGCCCGTGGAGACAGTCGTTGCCGTCTGCGTCCGGCCCCTTGAACGAGGGGAGGTTGTCGGCCGGGGGGACGGTATCGATGTGACCGGCCAACACGACCCGGCTGGGAAGGTTCCGGTTCGTCCGGGCGACCAGGGTGTTACCGAGTCGGTCGACGGTCATGCCGACACTCCCGCCGACCTCGGCGGCAAGTCTGGTCAGCGCTGTTTCCAGGGCATCGGCCAGGGCCTGTTCCTGGTGGGACTGGCTGGGGACGTCCACCAGCTGGCGGGTGAGCTCGACGGGGGAGGCCGTCAGGTCAATGTTCGGGGGTGTCGTGGCGGTAGTCATCGTGGTTAACACTCTAATGGCCGATCGCTGGCGCCGCCCGGCAGGTGTGGGACAATTACTGTCCATGAGCACTGAACACGCAGAGGGCACCGGGGCCACCGGGGCGGCCGACACATCGGCCGCACCCCAGGCCGAGGTCGGCAACCGCAAACTGGGTCACGGACTGCAGGTCCGTCACCTGACCATGATGGGACTGGGGTCGGCCGTCGGCGCCGGACTGTTCCTGGGCACCGGCGTGGGCATCAACGCCGCGGGGCCGGCGGTGCTGCTGTCCTACATCGTCGCCGGTGTCATCGTGGTCTTCGTGATGCGCATGCTCGGTGAGCTCGCCGCTGCCCGTCCGGCCTCCGGTACCTTCGCCACCTACGCCCGGATGGCGTTCGGTCCGTGGGCCGGGTTCTCCCTGGGCTGGCTGTACTGGTTCATGCTGATCATGGTGATGGGCACCGAGATCACCGGTGCCGGGGCCATCATGGGCAACTGGTTCGGTGTCGAGGGCTGGATCCCCGGGCTGATCTGCGTGGTTCTGTTCACCGTGGTCAACCTGTCCGCGGTGCGCGGCTTCGGTGAGTTCGAGTACTGGTTCTCGTTCATCAAGGTCGCGGTCATCGTCTTCTTCCTGGCCATCGGTGTGCTGCTGGTCTTCGGCCTGCTCCCCGGGCATGAGCCGGTCGGCGTGGACAACTTCACCCCCTTCGCCCCCAACGGCATCTCCGGCATCGCCGCCGGTCTGCTGGCCGTGGCCTTCGCCTTCGGCGGCATCGAGATCGTCACCATCGCCGCCGCTGAGTCGGAGAAGCCCGCCCAGGCGATCACCGCCGCGGTGCGTGCGGTCGTCTGGCGCATCATGGTCTTCTACCTCGGTTCTGTCCTGGTCATCTGCGCCCTGCTGAACTACACCACCCTCGACGACGCCGACGTCGCCGCGGACTCCCCGTTCACCCGGGTGCTGGCCATGGCAGACATCCCCGGGGTGGTCGGTTTCATGGAGGCGATCATCGTGCTGGCCCTGCTCTCGGCGTTCAACGCCCAGATCTACGCCACATCGCGCCTGATGTTCTCCTTCTCCCACCAGGGCAACGCCCCGAAGCTGTTCCGCAAGGTCTCCTCCCAGCGGGTGCCGCTGCCGGCGGTCATCTGCTCGCTGATCTTCGCCTTCATCTCCGTGGGCCTGCAGCTGTGGGGACCGGACAACCTGATCAACCTGCTGTTCAACGCCGTCGGTGGTTGCCTGCTGGTGATCTGGCTCGGCATCGTCGCCAGCGAACTGAAGCTGCGCCGCGAACTCGAGGCCGAGGGGTCGCTGTCGGTGAAGATGTGGGCGTGGCCCACGCTGCCGATCATCACGATCATCGCCTTGGTCGGCCTGACCGTCCTGATGCTCTTCGACGACGTCGCCCGCGACCAGGTCGTCACCGTCACCATCGCCTTCGCCCTGTTGAGTCTGCTGGGCTGGTACGTGGGACGTCGTAACGTCGCCCGCGGTGTCATCAACCCCGACGGCACTGTCATCACCGACGGCACAGCCGGCACAGCCGGCACCACGTCTATTGACACAGACCGTCTGGCTGACCGGTAGGCTTGACGACCATGACTGCCGCTTATGGAACCGGAATCGCGACCCTGACCGCCGACGACACCGTCCTGGACGTGTGGTACCCCGAGTTCGGCCTGGGTGAGGCACCCGCCTCCCCGCTGGACCTCAGCCACCTGGAGGGTGCCGACGACACCGCCGCCGACCGTGGGGTCCGCCGCGAGGTCGTCCACACCGTCATCGCCGACACCGATACCGCCCCGACCGATGCCGCGGACGCCTACCTGCGTCTGCACCTGATCTCCGGCCGGGTCGTCCGTCCGCACGGGGTCAACCTCGACGGTGTCTTCGGCAAGCTGTCGAATGTGGTGTGGACCAACTTCGGGCCCTGCGCCGTCGAGGGCTTCGAGGCCACCCGAGCCAAGCTGTCCCGCCACGGCCGGGTCACCGTGTACTCCGTCGACAAGTTCCCCCGCATGGTCGACTACGTCGTTCCCACCGGGGTCCGCATCGGCGATGCCGACCGCGTGCGTCTCGGCGCCCACCTCGCCGAGGGCACGACCGTGATGCACGAGGGCTTCGTGAACTTCAACGCCGGCACCCTGGGCTCCTCCATGGTCGAGGGCCGCATCTCCGGTGGCGTGGTCGTCGGTGACGGTTCCGACGTCGGCGGCGGTGCCTCGATCATGGGCACCCTGTCCGGTGGCGGCAAGGAGGTCATCTCCGTCGGCGAGCGCTGCCTGCTCGGCGCGAATGCCGGTGTCGGTGTCTCCCTCGGCGACGACTGTGTCGTCGAAGCCGGTCTGTACGTCACCTTCGGCACCAAGGTCGTCGTCAACGGCGCGGTCGCCGATGCCGCCGGTGTCGCCGGTGTCGCCGACGGCGATGTTGTCAAGGCGTCCGACCTCTCCGGTGTCTCCAACGTGCTCTTCCGCCGTAACTCGGTGAGTGGCGCGGTGGAGGCCGTCGCCCGTGCCACCGGTTCGGTCGAGCTCAACGAGGCCCTCCACCAGAACTAGACAACGCCCGGGACCATCCCCGGGGTCAGCCCGGGGTCAGTACTGCCCTCTCCCCCACCGCACGGCGACCCACCTCACCCGCCGTGCGGTTTCTGACTCTCCAGTTCCCTCACTCTTTAATTCTCTCTCCAGGACCCTCTCCATGGCCCCTTGTTCCGGCGCACGTGTCCTCCGCACCCTGGCCACCCTGAGCCTGCGCGGCCTGCGTGCCCATGCCGCACGGCTGCTGCTCACCCTGTTCACCGTGGTGCTCGGCACCGGCTTCGTGGCCGGCACGATGCTGCTCACCACCACCCTGGACCACTCGGTCACCTCCTCGGCGGAAGCCGGGTACGACGGTGTCGACATAGTCGTCGTCCCCGGTGACGGACAGCGCAGCCTGCCGGACGCCGCGAGCGACCACCTGGCGGGCAGCCCGCTGGTGGACCGACTCAACATCCGCGGCGACCACAGTGTCGCGCTCAGCCGCGACGGGCAGGCACTGGACACCGGTGACAGGACGATACGTCCGACCCCCTGGTACGACCAGGACGGACTCGTCGGCCCGCCCCGCACCCTCACCGAGGGCACCGCCCCCGGACCGGACGCCGTCGCCGTGAGTTCCCGGACCGCCGAGGAGCTGAACCTCTCCCCCGGGTCCACTTTGACGCTCAATGACCAGGCCGGCGAACTACCGTTGACGGTCAGCGGGATCTTCGGCACCGGCCCGGACGCCGACACCGACGCCGATACCGGTGCCGCCACCGAAGAGCACCAGCTCGACCTGGTCCTCGGTCGCGACACCTACCTGCAGCGCTACGCCGGTGCCGGTCTCCCCGGCCTGGTGGCCACCGTGGCACCGGGTCAGCAGGCACCGGAGGTGGCCGCCGCCCTGACCGATGAACTCGCCGCCCTGCCGGGGACCCCGGAACCACCGACGGTGCGGACCGGGGAGCAGGCCGCCGCAACCGACAGCGCCGCCCTCACCGCGGGCCTGGGGTTTGTGGGGTACATCCTGCTGGCTTTCGCAGTGATCGCCCTGGCTGTCGGGATGTTCATCATCGCCAACACCTTCGCCATGACCGTCGCCCAACGCACCCGGGACTTCTCGTTGTTGCGCGCACTGGGGCTGTCACGTCGTCAGGTCACCGCCACGGTCACCGCCGAGGCCCTGGTCATCGGACTGGTCGGCTCGGTGTTGGGGGTCGGCGCCGGGGTCGCGATGGTCGTCGGGATCCTGGCCATCGCCGCCCGTCTCGACCTGGGGCTGCCGACACTGGAACTCGCGCCGACCACCGGGACGATACTGCTGCCGGTCGTCCTCGGCGTGCTGGTCACCCTCGCGGCCGCCTGGGCTCCCGCCCGCCGGGCCGGGGCGCCCTCTCCCCTGGCCGGGGTCCGCGACGCCGTCGAACCACCGGTGCCGCGCACCCGCACCGTCTCCGGCACCCTGGTGCTTCTCGCCGGTGTCGCGATGGCCGTGATCGCAGCCCTCACCGACGGGTGGGGAACCGGGGCGCGCGCCTCAGTGAGCGGACTCGGCACCCTCGCCGTCGTCGTCGGTGTCATTCTGGTGGGCCCCGCCGTCTGCGCCCGGGTTCTGCCGGCACTCGGGCGCCTGGTCGGCGCCCCCTTCGGTAGTGCCGGGCGCATGGCGTCCGGTATCGGACGACGCCAACCACGACGGACCTCCGGCACCGTCTTCGCTCTCACCCTGGGCCTGTCCCTGGTGACCTTGACCGGCATGCTGGGTTCCTCCGTGACGGCGTCGGTGGCCGGTGTGGTCGATTCCGAGGTCACCGCCGATCTGGTGGTCGGCCCACCGGGAGGGGCGGTCGATGTGGCCGTGCCCGGGAGCGCGGCCGGGAGGATCACCGAGACCCCCGGTGTCGGTGCCACCTACACGGTCGGCAAGGCACCGGCGCGGGTGGGCGACTCCACCACGCTGATCACCGTGGGGTCGGGCGATCCGCAGCACACCTTCGCTCTCGGGGAGACCAGTGGGGAGCTCAACCCGGGCCACGACGGTCTGGTGGTGTCCCGCAGCTTCGCCGACGAGCATGATCTCGCCCTGGGTGCCACGGTGCCGGTGGGGGTCCTCACCCAGACCCAGACGGTGGACATGCCGGTCGCCGGTATCTTCGAGCAGTCCCGGTTGCTCGGCGACGTCATCATCGACTCCAACGCCTACTGGAGGCTGGCCCCCGGCTCCCAAGGCAGCGGCGGTCACCGGATCCTCGCTGTGGCGGTCACCGGCGACGGCACCGCTGAGCCAGCTGCCCTGCGGGAGAGTCTGGAGGCGGCGACACAGGAGTATCCGATGCTCCAGGTCCAGACCCCGGCGGAGTTCGGCGGTGAGCAGGCGGTGATCATCGACCGGCTGGTGGTCGTGGTCTACGCCCTGCTCGCCCTCGCCGTCGCCGTGGCGGTGTTGGGCGTGGTCAACACACTGGCACTGTCGGTGGTGGAGCGCCGTCGGGAGTTCGGTGTGCTGCGCGCTGTCGGTATGGGCCGCGGGCAGGTCGCCGGGATGGTGCTCATCGAGGCGGTCCAGACCGCTGTTCTCGGGGCGTTCGCCGGCATCGGTATCGGCCTGTTGGCTGGCTGGTCGCTGCTCGGGTCGCTGTCTGCGGAGGGCGTCGACACAGTCGTGGTGCCGTGGTCCACCGTGGTACTGGTCGTGATCGGTGCGGTGGCGGCCGGCGCGGTTGCCGCACTGACCCCGGCGCTGCGGGCCGCCCGGATGCCGGTGCTGCAGGCTGTCGCGGAGAACGACGACCGGCCGTAGAGCGTGCTGACCGGTGCTAGTCGGCCAGTGTGACCAGGCGCTCGGCGGCCTTGACGATGTCGGAGTCGGTGGCGGTCAGACCGATCCGGACGTGCTCGGCACCGGCGGGACCGTAGAAGTCTCCCGGTGCGACGAGGATGCCGAGGGCAGCCAGCCGGTCGACGGTCTCCCGGCAGGGACGGCCTTCGGTGGCCCACAGGTACAGCCCGCCCTCAGAGTTGTCGATGCGCATCCCCGCGGCGCGCACGGCGGTGGACAGGACCTCGCGGCGACGCCGGTAGCGCTCCTTCTGCAGCAGCTCCTGACCGTCGTCCTCGAGGGCTGCGGACATGGCGGCCTGGATCGGCCCCGGCATCATCAGCCCGGCATTCTTGCGGACGCTGAGCAGTTCGGCGATCAGCTCCCCGTCACCGGCGAGGAAGCCGGCGCGGTAGGACGCCAGGTTCGAGGTCTTCGACAGGGAGTGCACCACCAGCAGGTTGGTGTGGTCCCCGCCGCAGACCCGGGGGTCCAGCAGGGAGATCGGGGCCGGGGACTCCGCCCCTTCCTCCCGGTCGGTGGACCAGCCCAGGCCGAGGTAGCATTCGTCGGAGACCACGACCACGTCACGTTCCCGCGCGTACTCGACGACCTTGCGCAGGTGGTCGATGCCCAGCACCTTGCCGTGCGGGTTCGCCGGGGAGTTCAGGAAGATCATCGTCGGCACCTGGGGGCCGAGCTTGAGCAGCGAGTCGCTGCGCAGCACCTCGGCCCCGGCCAGCTTCGCGCCGACCTCGTAGGTCGGGTACGCCAGCTCCGGGATGACGACTGTCTGGCCGGGCACCACGCCCAGCAGGAACGGCAGCCAGGCGATGGCCTCCTTGGTTCCCACCACCGGCAGCACGGCGTCCTGCGATACCCCGGTGACACCGAACCGTCGTGCCAGGGCCTCGGTGATCGCCGTGCGCAGCGCCGGGGTGCCGACAGTCTGCGGGTAGCCGGGCTCACCGGCGGCCTCGGACAGTGCCAGCTGGATCGACGGGGCGACCTCGTCGACCGGGGTGCCGACCGAGAGGTTCACCAGTCCGTCCGGGTAGGACGAAGCGGTCTGCTTCGCCCCGGCGAGGGAGTCCCACGGGAAGTCGGGAAGCTCGGCGGACAGCGTGCGGCGTGACAGTCTCGGCATGGTCGAAGAGGTCCTGTTCGTTGTTGGGGAGGGCTGGCCTGTGCCTGGCGCTCTAGTCCTGGTTCTGGGGCGGCAACGTGGCGATGCCCTCGACGTCGAAGTCCTGCGGGCCCAACTTCGCTGCTCCGCCCGGGTCGCCCAGGTCATCGAAGAACGCCACGTTGTAGTCGATGTAGTCCTCCCACTCGTCGGGCAGGTCGTCTTCGTAGAAGATCGCCTCGGTCGGACAGACTGGTTCGCACGCGCCGCAGTCCACACATTCATCGGGGTGAATGTAGAGCATCCGCTGGCCTTCGTAGATGCAGTCGACGGGGCATTCCTCCACGCACGCCCGGTCGAGCACATCCACACAGGGCTGTGCGATCACGTAGGTCATCTGTTAAGTCACCTTCTGGTTTCTCGTCACGTTGTAGATTGTCGTCGGTTGTACCGCTACGCCCGGAGGTCACCCGGGCATGGTCTCGCGCACCGCAGTTGTCGCTGCTGATCTTCTCACTTCAACCGCAGAAATGCCCAACCGCCGCCGAGGGCTCCGACAGGCAGCAGAAGCAGGCTCCATATGCTGCTGGAGACCACAGTGTCCCCACCGGTGCCGGGCAGTACCGGCCAGAACACCAGCAGCGCGTAGCCCACCACCCAGGTCCACAGCGGGATGGCGGCGATGGAACGATTGTCGGTCCACAGCAGTGCCGTTTTGACCAGCACGTAGTTGAACCAGGGAGCCACGACCAGCGGCCAGGGGAATGGCACGGAGACGCTGCCGAAGGTGATCCGTGACCCGAGGTAGAGCACCGCGAGCAGGACGGAGATCACCGCGCCCACGGACAGCCAGACGATTCCGGCCACGCGTTCGGACCGGGTGGTGTCGCGGCGTGGTTGGGACCGTTCAGGGTCGCCCCAGTGCGGTTCCAGGTCACGGACGTCTGCACCGGTGGACGGTGTAGTCGTCGTCTTGTCGGTTCCCATCGGGTCACCTCCCTTCAGCGAATAGACAGTCTAGTCTGTTCAGAGTGTCCTGCGAAAGTCGAGGCACCGGAAAAGCCGCACCAATCATATAACTTTCCGACGGCAGCAGCGGCTGGGCGATGAGGTTGGACAGGCAGTACGCCATCGGCACCCCGTCACCGACAGGCTCACGGGCCCGGTCGTTGACGTCGGACGCACTACCGTCGGCGACCCACAGCTGGGTCGCATGGGCTGTCATCGCCCGACGTTTCGCATCGAGATCACTGTTTCCGGCCTTGCCGCCGTCACCGCCGCCATCATCGGGATAGGCACCGGCGACGACCCGGACATCAACCGACGCCGCCGGCACCGAGGCAAGTTCCCCGGGCTCCGGCCACCGCCAGCCGGCGGGCGGGTCACCGGCGTCACGCATCGCCGCCAGGCCTGCCTCGACCCGCTCGCGTTCCTGGACCGCCCAGTAGATCCTGGCGGGCGTCCAGTGTGCATCATGGCTCTCTGCTGCGGCATCTGCTGCGGCATGGACGATCTCGTGGGCCCGGATGTGGTCGGGGTGCCCGTAGCCACCATCGGGCCCGTAGGTGACCACGACGTGCGGACGCAAGTCGTCGAATACCGCGGTGAGTTGTTCGACGGCTGTCGCGCCGGAGGACACGAACGCCGCCGGGTGCTCGGCCGCCGGGGCTCCGGCCATGCCGGAGTCCCGCCAGCGACCCGGGCCGCCGAGGAACCGCGGACGTCCGACCCCCAGTTCCCCGAGCGCCCGCTGGAGCTCGGCGATCCGGTAGCCACCGAGGATGTCGTGGTCGTCAGCGACCAGACCGGCGTACTTCTCCCCTATCACCTCGCCCTCCTCCCCCAGGGTGCAGGTCACCACGGTCACCTCGGCACCGCGGCGGGCCCACTGGGCCAGGGACAGGCCGGTCCACAGTGACTCATCGTCCGGGTGCGCGTGGACGGCGAGAATGCGCACGTCCTGAAGGTCATTCATCGTCGGTCTCCTCGGCAGATGGGGTGGTTGTCGTGTCTGACTCGGTGTCCGACTCGGTGTCGGGCTCGGTGTCGGTATCCATCCGGGTCCATCGGTCTGCAGTGTAGAACGGTCCGGATCGCGGCCCGATCGGCCACTCCGACAGATCCTGGTCGGGACCGACCAAATCAGGACCGGCGCCGACGAGCACCCGGTCGGCGACCAGCGGCAGCGACAGGTGCAACTCACCGATCCGCGCCCGCAGCTCCTCCGGCACCGCCTCGAGACTGCCTCCCTCCGGTTCGTCGGCCAACAGCGCGTCCACGGTGTCGTCACAGATCCCGGTGACGTTCGCCGCACGTGCCCGTTCGGCAGTTGCGTCCGCAGTACTACCTGTATCCCCGGTATCCCCGGCACCGTCAGCACCGTCAGTGCCGTCGGTGCTGTCGGTGTCTCCGGTGGCACCGGACGTGGCCGCCCCGGATTCACCTGCACCGGCATCGGTGTCCACAGCATCACCTCCGGAGGTGCCGGACAATGGGCGATCGGCCTCATCGCAGGCATAGCGACTGCGCAGATCCGTCCATCGTCGGGCGTCGTCCTGCCAGGACACGACCGCGTCCACCTCGCCTCGCGGCAGCAGGTCGGCGTAGAGTTCCGTTGCGGACGGCGTCACCACTGTGGCAGGAATCCCCTTGTCCACCAGAGTGTCGACGACACGACGGGCGGCCTCGACCGCCTCCTCGTCGAGGGTGTCCGCACCGATCTGCAGGGGACGTTTCCGGCTCACCCCGACAATCGCGGTCCCCTGCTCCCCGGTGGTGGGCCCTGCCACATCAGCAACCAGGTCGTCTTGCGGTGCCGTGGCCCGCGGATGTCCGGTGACCAGCCGGGCGACCCGGTCTGCGTCGACGGCGGCGAGGACCTCGGCGCGGGCGTCCGGTGCGTCCAACCGGGTCGATGCCGTGTTGAGCTGCAGCGTCAGCTGGCGACGTAGCGTCGTCGTCCGGGCCTGCACCCCCGGGACCGTGCGGATGCTCTCGGCTGCCACCCCGGAGTTCCGGGTGGTCACCGCCTGGATCTGTCCGGTGCGCAGCATCTGGGCGGCGGTGTCGGTGTCGTTGACGGTGGAGAACTCGAGTTGGTCGGTCTGCGGCGGGATCTGCCCCCAGAACCGGGCGTTGCGTTCCAGGAGCAGTGTCCCGCGCCCCGCGTCGTATTGCCGGACGGTGTACACCCCGCCGGAGGCCGCCGGAATATCGCTCATCATGGTTGAGAACGGACGGTTCTCCCCCCGGTAGATGTGACTTGGCAGCAGATTCGCGAACAGCTCACGCCACTGGGCCGTCGGCGAGTCGAAGGTCACTGTGACCCGTCGGCCACCGGCGGAGGTGGAGATCTCGTCCACCGAGTCATAGAGATCGGTGGACGTCACACCCGGCTGGGTGGTGATCTGCTGATGCAGGTACTCGAAATCCGAGCCCACGATCGGGGTCCCGTCGGACCACTGCGCCCGACTGTTGATCACGTACACGACCTTCTCCGGGGCGTCCTCGTCGCCCCCGTCGATCTCCACCGAGTCGAGCAGGTCGTTGTTGATGTCGTGGCGTAGCCCGTTCGGGCCGCGGCGGTATGCACTGGGCAGGGTCAACTCGGCGACCGTGGAGGTCAGCATGGACTGGGTGGACACCAGGTGCGGATTGAGGTCGGCGGGCACCGAGTCCACGCCGATCTCGATGCGGCGCAGTTCCGGAGCAACCGACGAGTCCCCCTGGTCGGTGTCATCGGCATCCCCCGCGCCGTCCTCGATGTCGGTGGCCGGTGCCTGGTCCTCCACCGTCGGTGCGTCCCCCGGGTTCGCCTGGCATCCGGTCAACACCAGTCCCAGGGTGGTGAGAACCGCCACCGGGACACGACGACGAGAAGCCGTCGACGGGCGACGAATATGACTCACCTGTCAACGGCTCCTTACCCGGTGTGACCCGGTGGGTCGGCTACTTGTTACGTGCCTTCATGCGCGACAGCGCGCGAGCACGCTCGGTCGCACCGAGGATGACCTTGCGCACCCGGACGTTCTCCGGGGTGACCTCGACGCACTCGTCGTGGCCACAGAACTCCATGGCCTCGTCCAGGGTGAGGTTGTGGGCTTTGGCCAGCGTCACGGTGGCATCGGCGGTCGCCGAGCGCATGTTCGTGAGCTTCTTCTCCTTGGTGATGTTGATGTCCATGTCCTCGTCGCGGTTGTTCTGCCCGACGACCATGCCCTCGTAGGTCTGGGTGCCGGGCTCGACGAAGAAGCTGCCGCGGTCGGCCAGCTGGGTCAGTGCATAGGCGGTGATCTGACCGGTGCGGTCCGAGACCAGCGAACCGTTGGGACGGTCCTTGATCTCACCGGCCCAGCCCTCGTAACCGGCGGAGTAGTGGTTGGCGATACCGGTACCACGGGTCTCGGTCATGAAGATGGTGCGGAAACCGATCAGGCCGCGGGACGGCACGGTGAAGTTCATCCGGATCCAGCCGGAGCCGGTGTTGTCCATCGCCTCCATGCGGCCCTTACGGGCGGCCATCAGCTGGGTGACGGCACCGAGGTGCTCCTCGGGCACGTCGATGATCATGTGCTCGTAGGGCTCCTGCAGCTTGCCGTCGACGGTACGGGTGACGACCTGCGGCTTACCCACGGTCAGCTCGAAGCCTTCACGACGCATGGTCTCCACCAGGATCGACAGTGCCATCTCACCACGGCCCTGGACCTCCCAGGCGTCGGGACGCTCGGTGGGCAGGACGCGGATCGACACGTTACCGATCAGCTCCTGGTCCAGGCGGGCCTTGACGACGCGGGCGGTGAGCTTGTCGCCGCCGCCGCGACCGGCCATCGGGGAGGTGTTCACACCAATGGTCATGGAGATCGCCGGCTCGTCGACGGTGATCCGCGGCAGGGCGACGGGGTTCTCGGTGTCGGCGAGGGTGTCGCCGATCATGATGTCCTCGATGCCCGAGATCGCGGCGATGTCACCGGCGATGACCTCCTCGGTGGGCACGCGGGAGACACCGACGGTGCGCAGCAGCTCGGCGATCTTGGCGGTCTTGAAGTGCTGGTTGCCATCGGCGTCGTAGTGGATCCAGGAGACCTGCTGGCCCTTGCGGATCGTGCCGGCGAAGACGCGGATGAGGCCGATACGGCCCAGGAAGGAGCTGGAGTCCAGGTTGGTGACGTGGGCCTGTAGCGGGGCGTCGATGTCGGCGGAGGGCTCCGGGAGGGTGTCGTAGAGGACGTCGAACAGTGCCTGGAGGTCTTCGGCGTCCGGGATGTTGCCGTTGCCGGGGTTCTCGGTGGAGGCCTTGCCGGCGCGCCCGGAGGCGTACAGCACCGGCAGGTCCAGCAGGGTCTCGGCTGCCTCGGCGGCCTCGTCGTCGTCCAGGGACGCGGCGAGCTCCAGCAGCAGGTCCTGGGCCTCAGTGACGACCTCGTCGATGCGGGCGTCCGGACGGTCGGTCTTGTTCACGCAGATGATGACCGGCATCTTGGCCTCGAGAGCCTTACCCAGCACGAAGCGGGTCTGGGGCAGCGGGCCTTCGGAGGCGTCGATCAGCAGGACGACACCGTCGACCATCGACAGCGCGCGCTCGACCTCGCCGCCGAAGTCGGCGTGGCCCGGGGTATCGATGACGTTGATGACGAGGTCGGAGCCGCCTTTGCCCTGACCGGCACGACGGATGGCGGTGTTCTTCGCCAGGATCGTGATGCCCTTCTCCTTTTCCAGGTCGCCGGAGTCCATCACACGGTCCTCGACATCGCCGTGGGCGTCGAAGACGCCGGACTGACGCAGCATGGCGTCAACGAGGGTGGTCTTGCCGTGGTCGACGTGTGCGACGATGGCGACGTTACGGAATTCAGTCAGTGACACAGATCCTTCAGCTTCCTTGCAGTGGATGCAGTTGGTACCGGCAGCGGTACAGGGCGATTTCAGCGGTGCGGGCGGGAAGGTCCGGGATGGTCCGGACGCCACACACCGTCAACAGCACTACACGATACGCGACGTAGCGCCCATTTATCTCATTGAACGGGAATCCCGCCTCTCTGCGCCCGCGCGCACGCGCATACTTCCGGGAGGTGGTGGAACTTTTCCGCCGATTCGACTGCACCCGCGCTACCGACGCTGATATGGTGGATAAAACCGAAGAGATAGCGTATATGTTGCTCGTGTTACTATTGTGACTGATGTGACTAAGGTTCCGCTGTCCCGCAGGACCGCTATTGACGACTCACACCAGACAAACGACCGAAAGGCCGCCCGTGCTCACCCACCACTCGCAGAACCGCTCCCCAGGCCGCGTCCGCCGCGCAGCCGTCGCAGCACTGGCTGCCGTCTCACTGGCGGGTGGCACGGCCCTGGCCGCAGCCCCCGCAGCCCAGGCCCTGCCCGGCCTGCCGCCCGCACCGATCGACCACCTGGGGCGCCCGAACGAGCAGATCCTCAAGGAGATCGAGAACTTCGCGAAGAGCCCACAGGTCCCCGATGACATCGGCGACACCCTGATGCGCGTGGTGGGCTTCTTCCGCGGCGACGGCGAGCCCGGTGTCGCCATGCCCGAGGGCGGCCCCGCCTTCACCCAGTTCGGTTGGCCCGCCCCGTCCACGGGCTGCCAGGGCAGCGACGGCAGCCCCATCGGCATGGGCATGGGCGTGCCCGGCCCGGCCGATCTGCCCCTGCCCGGTGTCCCCCGCGGCCACATCGACTTCGTCTTCACCGCCCTGGGCACCGGCCCGGTGTCCGAGCGTCAGGCCAACGGCATGCGCGTGCACTGGGTCAACATCAACAACGGCCGCACCGGCCAGACCCCGCTGCGCTTCAACGGCATCAACGCCGACGGCCCCGGCACGGTCAACGGCCAGGCCAACACCGGCGGTGGCACCGTCGTCGCCCTGCTCGAGGGCGGCGTGAGCACCGACGAGGACTCCGGTCGCGTCAGCTGTGACTACATCCCGACCGTCGGAGTATTCAACGTCCGGTAACTTCCTTCCGGTCGCCGAGCCTCCGCAGACACCGTAAAGTCTCCTGCCATGGTGGACATTCACCCGCCCAAGCAGGAGACTTTTGACGTCCAGGCCCGGACCAACACCGACCCCAAAGGCTTCGTGCGCCCGGTCGACGAGTACCGGGTGGTCGGTGACGCGCTGTACATGGCACGCCCTGCCGACCATCCCCGATTCGGCTACCTCGAGAGCTGGCTGATCCCCCGTCTCGACGTGCGGGTCAGCATCTTCCACTTCCGCCCCGGTGCCCGCGGCAGTCTCGCCGGCCAGCAGCTCTACGTCGACATCGCCCAGATCAGCCGTGAGCACGGTACCGACGGCGGCGTTGACGATGGGGCCACCTGGCACACCACCGACCTCTACATCGATGTGGTCACCTACCGCGGCAACCGCTGGGAGGTCCTCGACCTCGATGAGCTCGGCGGCGCCCTGACCCGCGGTTACATCGACACCCCCACCGCCGACCGGGCGCTGGCCTCAGCACAGCGCCTGGTCACCGGCATGCTCGACGCTGGCGGTGTCGCCCCCTGGCTGGCCCGCGAAGGCGTCCAACTGACCTGGGCCGGTGACGTCACCCTGGCCCCGCAAGGGTGACCCCCTGGCCCCGGTGAACCTCTAGCCGAGGATCTGGCGGCCCATGACCATGCGGCAGACCTGGTTGGTTCCTTCGTAGATCTGCGTGATCTTGGCGTCGCGCATCATCCGCTCCACCGGGAAGTCGCGGGTGTAGCCGTAACCGCCGAGCAGCTGGATGGCATCGAGGGTGACCTCCATGGCGATGTCGGAGGCGTAGGCCTTCGAGCCGGCGGCCATGAGACCGAGCTTGCCGCCGTCCTCGGCCACACCGCGCTCGGCGTTGGACGCTGCGGTGTAGATCATCAGCCGGGCGGCATCGATCTTCATCTTCATGTCGGCCAGGGTGAACTGGGTGTTCTGGAAGGCGGCGATCGGCTTGCCGAACTGCTTGCGCTCCTTGACGTACTCCACAGCAGCATCGAAGGCACCCTGGGCGATGCCGAGAGCCTGGGCGCCGATGGTCGGACGGGTGTGGTCGAGGGTCTGCAGCGCGGTCTTGAAACCGGTGCCCTCCTCGCCGATCATCCGGTCGGCAGGGACGCGGCAGTCCTCGAAGTACAGCTCCGCGGTCGGGGAACCCTTGATGCCCAGCTTGTGCTCCAGGCCACCGACGCGGAATCCCGGATCATCCTTGTGGACCATGAACGCGGAGATGCCGTTGGCACCGGCCTCCGGGTCGGTGACGGCCATGACGGTGATCCAGGTCGCGCGGGAACCGTTGGTGATGAAGCACTTCGAGCCGTTGAGGACCCACTCATCACCGTCGCGGACGGCCTTGGTCTTCATACCGCCGGCATCCGAACCTGCCTCACGCTCGGTCAGCGCGTAGGCGGCGAGTGCGCCGTTGGCGATGTCCGGCAGGACTTTCGCCTTGAGCTCCTCGGAGCCCTGCAGGATAAGACCCATGGTGCCGAGCTTGTTCACGGCCGGGATCAGGGAGGACGAACCGCAGACGCGGGCGACTTCCTCGATGACGATGACGGCGGCCAGGGAGTCAGCGCCCTGGCCCTCGAACTCGTCGGGGACGTGGACGGCGTTGAAGCCGGATTCGTTGAGGGCCTTCAGCGCCTCCTCCGGGAAACGCTCCTCCTCGTCGACGGCCGCCGCGTACGGTGCGATCTGCTGCTCGGAGAGTGCGCGGATGCTGTCGCGCAGCTCCTGGTACTCCGCCGGAAGCTGGAAGAGGTCGAATTCAGGGTTGAAGGCCATGGACGTGAGTCTCCTGAGATTGTGGGGTGGTTCGTGCTCGTCCGTCAATGGTAGTCATCCCACCGTCCGCTGGTGGCATTTTGGCCGTCTCACACCCGCAGTGACCTGTGTTGTTCAGTGTACCTACACTGGATGACATGACGAACACACACCTACTCACCCGGAGCGCGGCCATCGCCGCTACCGCCGTGCTCACCCTCGCTGGAATCGTCGGCTGCGGCACCGACGACAACGACAGCACCGATGACGGAGCGTCCGGGGCCGTCTCCGACACCGCGGCGACCGCCGACGGGGGCACCGACGCAGGCAACGACGGCGATGGTTCCGGCACCGACGGGTCCGACGGTGCCTGCACCGCCGACGACGTGACCGTCAGCCTGGAGAACCAGCAGGGTGCGGCGGGCAGCATGCTCGCCGACATCACCGTGCTCAACGACTCCGACACCCCCTGCACCGTCCAGGGATACCCGGGCGTGGCCCTGGTCGACGCCGACGAGGAAACGATCGGTGCACCGGCCACCCGTGAAGACACCGGCAGCTCCGAGGCCGTCAGCCTGGCACCCGGCGAGTCCGCGACCTCCGGGGTGCGCCTGGGCCAGGCCGGCAACTACGACGAGGCCACCTGTGAGCCGACCCCGGCCGCCGGCTACCAGGTCATCATCCCGGAGGAGACCACCCCGGTCGTCATCGGGCAGGACGACCTGACCGCCTGCGCCAGCGACGAGGTCGAACTCCTGTCCGTCCAGCCGTTCACCCCCGCCATCTAAGGTGGCGTCCCCCATCACGCGGGAGTCCGACGTCCCTTCCCCCTCGACCTCGCCGCTCTCCGACTCGCCCCTCTCCTCACGAGCCCTCGCCGCCCCGGCACTGATCCTGACCCTCGCCGTCGTCCTCCGCGGTTGGCAGCTCAGCCAACGCACCTTCTACTGGGATGACCTTGTCATCCCGGCACGCTTCCGGGACGCCGGACTCTGGGTTCCCTATGACGGCCACCTGATGCCGGGATCGGGGGCGCTGCAGATCGTCGCCGACACCCTCGCGCCACTGCAGTGGTGGTTACCTGTGGTGATCACCCTGGTCGCGACCGTGGCCGCGGGCGTGCTGTGGTGGCTGGTGCTCGGGCAGCTCACCCGGGCCCCGTGGGTCCGGCTGCTGGGCTTCACGGCCCTTGTCTTCTCCCCCTTCCTCGGTATCGCGTCCGGCTGGTGGTCAGCCGGGGTGAACGCCCTGTCCTGGCAGCTGACCGCCGGGGCAGTGGCGTTGCTGTTGCTGCGTCCCCGGGTGACATGGAAGCACACGCTCGCGGCGTCGGCGGTGCTGCTGGTCGGCCTACTGATGACCGAGAAGGTCCTTACCGTGGTTCCCGCCTTGATCGCTGTGGGGATCATTCTGCGGCTGGGAGGACGACGCCTGCCAGCACTGCCGTGGCTGGCACCGACGGCGATCACCGCTGGGTGGGCGGGGTTGTACCTGTATCTCGCGGGCCGGATGTCCCCGGGTTCCGGGCCGGCGCTGGACGATCTGACCGGCGCGATGGGCGCTGCGGTGTTGCCCGGGGCTCTCGGGGGCCCGTGGACCTGGGACCGCTGGAACTCCTCCCCGGCGTTCCCGACGACCCCGGGCGCCGTGCAGGCCGTCCTGGCGGGTGTTCTGTTGGCCGCGGTGGTGGCCCTGGTGGTCGCCAACCGGCGGCGTCCGGTTCCCGTGGGCGCCGCTCTGCTGCTCAGCGTCGGCTACCTGGCGACGGTACTTCTGTTGTTGCAGTCGGGACGCTCCGGGGACGGTGCCACCGACCTGCTGGCCCGCGGAATGCACTACTACGTCGACTGGTGGTCGGTCACCGTGCTGGCGCTGGTCGCGGCTGTGTCTGTGCCCGTGCCTGCGCGTGGGCCGGCATCCGGCACGGGAACAGACAGCGACGTCGATATCGACGCAAATTCCGGCGCAGACACGGATGCTGAGGCAGGACGCCCTGCCGGCGGCGCCCTGCGCCCGGTGTCACCGGTCCTGCTCACCCTGGCTGTGCTCCTTGTCTGCAGTTCCACCGCCTCGACACTCACCTGGGTGGCCGCGTGGTCGGACGACCTTTCGGCGAAATATCTCGCGACGCTGCGCGAGGCCACCGCAGATCCCGAGCGTCCACTGCTGGACCAGAACCTCCCCCTCGACCTCCTGACCCCGTTGGTCACCCCCTACAACTCCGCCAGCCACGTCGCCGGCGGGCAGGGAGGTGTCTCCGACGTCGTGGACAATCCACAGATCATCACGCCAGACGGAGAGCTGGTCGAAGGCCACGTTCTCGACGCCTCCCGCAGTGAAGCCGGGGAGGAACCCCAGTGCGGCGTGCGGGTGGAGGTTGGCCAACCCCGGATCATCCGCGTCGAGCCGCCATTGCCCCTCGGCGACTGGACCTGGGAGTTCACTGCCACAGCCACCGAGGAGGTGGACGTGGAGCTGTCGATGCCCAACGGTCTGGAAGAGGAGTCGCAGTGGCGGGCACGGACGCTCACCGTCCCGGTCGACGACTCCCTGACCACCCGGTGGGTGAACATGTCCGGCGGCGGCGGCGGAACCCTCATGGCCAATGTCGTCGGTCCCACCGGGGCACACATCTGTATCGGGGCTGGGGCCATGGGGCCGCTCATTCCCAGATAGGGTGGATGTCACACATCCACCTGAGAAAGGCGACTCCTCATCATGCATGACATCGTCATCGTCGGCGGCCACGGCAAAGTAGCGCTGTTGACTGCGCCGATGCTGGTCGAGGCAGGTAACACCGTCACCTCGATCATCCGCAACCCGGATCACGCCGCGGACATCCGGGAGACCGGGGCGACCCCGAAGGTCGCGGACATCGAGACCATGAGCACCGACGACATCGCCGAGATGCTCTCCGGCCACGACACCGTCATCTGGGCGGCCGGTGCCGGCGGCGGCGACCCCGAGCGGACCTTCGCCGTTGACCTGGACGCGGCGATCCGCACCATCAACGCCTCCGAAGAGGTCAGCGTCACCCGCTTCATCATGGTCTCCTGGTCCGGCTCCTACCTGGACCACGGCATTCCCGAGGACAGCGGGTTCTACCCCTACGCCGAGGCCAAGGCCATTGCCGACCAGCATCTGATGGACTCCGAACTCGACTGGACGGTGCTGGGCCCCAGCACACTGACCGACGACCCCGACAGCGGCGGGATCTCCGTACTGCCCGAGGGCGACGGCTACACCGATGCCACCGAGGTACCCCGGGAGACCGTGGCCCGCACCATCCTCGCCGCCCTGGAGTGCCCCCAGTCCTCCGGCGCGGTCGTCCGATTCAACGCTGGCGACACCGACCCCCACGACGCTTTGCGCAGCGTCTGGTAGTTCCCCCGTCCACCAGGGAGCGATCCCGTCGGACCTGATCGCCGGTGTCCCCGATAGGGTGCCGGCACCCATCTACGCCGAGTACGCCCACGGGTAGGGGTGCAACGGTAGTGTTCTGTACATGACCCACCCGTTCACGGGCACCACGCGCGCCAATAACGCCAAAGACATCCCGGATGCCCGCGGTACCTCTGCCGAGGGTGGTCCCGTGCGCCCCTCTGACACACCGGAGGTCGTCGCCCGGTACCGCTCTGCGATAGCGCAGCGCTCCGGTGAGGATGTCGCTGTGGACGCACTCGCGGACCTGTGGCGGATCGACACGATGATCACCGAGAACATCGACCGCTCCCGGACCGTCCGCTCTGCCCTGGTGTGGACGCTCCCGGTGGTCACTGTCGCCGCCGCCCTGTTCACTGCCGGGGCACTCGCCCTGGGCAACGGTGTGGCGCTCACCGTCGTCGGCCTGCTGGTCATCTTCGCCGGCCTGTGCAGCGGTGCACTGGCCCTCACTCACCTGTGGTCCGGCGCTCTGCTGCACCGCCGGGCTCTGGCTCAGGACGACCTCTTCCGGCGTGAGGTCGGTGGACTGGTGACGGAGTCACCGGTCGACAATCCGGTCCATGTGGTGTCGACCCGCGCAGAGCTGCTTCATGCACTCGAAGACATCCTCCATCGCCGGCGCTAGATTCCCGCCAGTGAGGTGTTCGACTCAGTCGAACATCTCGAACACCTCATCCCGATTCATGTCCGGCCGGACCGGTAATGTTGTGGGTATGAACGCACAACACGACCCCGGTGCTCCTGCCGCCCCGGTCCCTGAGTTGAAGGACGTCCTGGGCACCCGGGCAGCCCTGCTGTCACCAGCCCCCACACCTCTCCCCCGGATCGGGATCCCCGGCACCACCCCGGAGACACCTGCCGACGGGTTGCGGCGCGATGCCGAACTGCGCGAGAACCTCCACGGAACCACCCAGGATCTTCGACTGATCGCCGATGCGCGCGCCCGTGCCGTCACAAAGGTCTCCACCCCGATGGCGGCTACGGTCCTGACGATCCTGACGCTGATCGGCGCCCTGCTCCTCGCCGCCCTCGGCACCTGGATCTTCGACATCGGCGTCGCCTGGGAAGTGGGATAGTCATGAACGACAACCGCGGTAACGGCCCCGCTGTCACCGGGTGTGGGGTGCTCATCCTGTTCGCCGTCGCACTCTGGGCGTTCCTCTGGGCGCTCAAGATCGGCATGATCCTGCTGGGCGTCGCTATGATCCTGACTGCCTTCGTCGGGGCGATCGCACTGCCGATC